>NZ_JBFVFE010000092.1:0-10230 GCF_052728615.1 Mariniflexile sp.
AAGTGAAAAGTCTTTAAAGCACTGGTTTTACTGACTTTTCAACTTTCTTTTCAACATTCGCTTGCGGATTTAAGGTTAAAAATGAACCCATGAAAAAAATCACTTCCATTAGTATTTTACTTATACTTTTTACAACAGTTTGTGTTGGCGGCTGCTCCCAAACAAAAAAAGACCCGGCACCTTGGGTGTCTTTAATAGATGGCAATACTTTAAACGGTTGGACTAAAAAAGGGGGAAACGCAACGTACTCTGTGGCCAATGGTGTGATAACCGGTACCACAGTTAAGGATACACCCAATACATTTTTAACGACCAATGAAAATTACGGGGATTTTATTTTAGAACTGGACTTTAAGGTGGACCCCAGTATGAATTCTGGAATCCAGATTAGAAGTAATAGTTTTCCATATTATAGAGATGGCGTAGTCCATGGCTACCAAGTTGAAATAGACCCATCGGAAAGAGCTTGGAGCGCGGGAATTTTTGATGAACAGCGCCGCAAGTGGCTACACACCATTACAGACGAAAACACCGCTGCAAAAAAGGCATTCAAGCAAAACGAATGGAACCACTATAGAATTGAAGCGATTGGCGATACCATAAAAACATGGATCAATGAGGTGCCAGCAGCGTATCTTATAGATGGTAAAACAGCTTCAGGATTTATAGGCTTGCAGGTGCACAGTATTCATGGGGAACAAAAAGAAGGTACCACGATCAGTTGGAAAAATATTCGAATTATTACCGATAATCCATCAAAGTATTCTAAAAAAACATCATTAAAACCTATAATAACCAAAAATCAATTAACCATTGACGAAGAAAAATCGGGCTGGAAATTATTGTGGGATGGAAAAACAACCAACGGTTGGCGCGGTGCCAAATTAGAGAGCTTCCCGGAAAAAGGCTGGAAAATTGAAAATGGGGAATTAATCGTTTTGCCTTCAGGTGGAGCAGAGTCTGCCGCAGGTGGCGACATTGTTACGACCGAACAATACGGAGATTTTGAATTGACAGTGGATTTTAAATTAACACCAGGAGCTAATTCCGGAATCAAATATTATGTGGATACCAACATCAATAAAGGTGAAGGGTCTTCCATAGGTTTGGAATATCAAATTTTGGATGATGCCCTCCATCCAGATGCCAAATTAGGGAACCATGAAGGAAGTAGAACGGTTGCTTCACTATACGATTTGATTAAAGCCGACCCAAACAAACCCATAAATCCTATTGGGGAATGGAATACGGCGTACATCATTTCCAAAAACAATCATGTAGAACATTGGTTGAACGATGTTAAAGTGCTGGAATACGAGCGCGGAAGCGATGCTTTTTTAAAATTGGTTTCAGAAAGCAAATATGCACAATGGCCAAATTTCGGATTGCTTGAAAAAGGTAAAATCCTGTTGCAGGACCACGGCGATAAAGTGTCTTTTAAAAATATAAAAATTAAATCTTTAGAAAAATAAATACGATGGATGATAGAAGAAGTTTTATAAAAAAAGCCGCTTTGGGCGGCATGGGATTAACGGTAGCAAACTCCGCCATGGCCATGTCTGCCAAAAGCTATAATCGTATTTTGGGTTCAAACGAACGCTTGCACGTTGCTATTGCCGGTCTTGGCAGAAGAATGGGCGCCTATAAAGAACCCATAGCCTTAAAACGAAGCAATGTGGAATTGGTTTATCTGTGCGACGTTATGGAAAGCCAGCGCACAAAAGCGTTAAAAGTATTTAGAGAGCATATTAGTTACAATCCTAAGCTAGAAAACGATATACGAAAAGTGCTTGACGACCCGAAAGTAGATTTGTTGATCAACGCTACTCCCGATCATTGGCACACACCCGGTTCCATTATGGCAATGCAGGCGGGCAAACATGTTTATGTAGAGAAGCCCAGTAGCCATAATATGTTTGAAAACGAACAATTGGTCGCAGCCTCTAAAAAGTATAACAAGGTGGTGCAAATGGGCAACCAACAGCGTTCCTCGGGGCATACCATTGAAATAATCAAGGAAATCCATAATGGCGCTATAGGGAAGCCATACAAAGCCGTGGCTTTTTATAATAACGCTCGTGGCGAGGTGCCCCTTCAAAAATCCGCACCGGTTCCAGAGGGATTGGATTGGGGTTTATGGCAGGGACCTGCTCCAAGACGCGAATATACCTTTGAGACTTGGGATTATAATTGGCATTGGTACGGATGGGATTATGGTACGGCAGAAGCGGGCAACAATGGCACGCACGAACTGGATGTGGCACGGTGGGCACTGCAAGTAAATTTCCCAATCCATGCACAAGCCAATGCCTCGAAAAACCATTTTATAGATGATGGTTGGGAAATGTACGACACCATGGATGCCACCTTCAAATTTGCTGATAATAAAATCATCAAATGGGATGGAAAAGCAAGAAATAGTTACAACACCTATGGCGGTGGTCGTGGAACCATCATTTACGGCACCGAAGGAACGGTTTTTGTAGATAGGGAAAAATATAAGCTTTATGACCGTAAAGGGGATTTAATTAAAGAGAGCAAGTCAACTTCCAGTGAAGCTGGCAATGTTTTAGGCGGTGGCGGCGATACTTCTACAGGCCATGTCCAAAACTTTTTTGATGGCATTCGAGGAAAAGCAACATTGAATGCACCCATTGAAGATGCGAGCATCAGTATGGCCATGGTACATTACGCTAACATTGCATACCGTATAAATAGCGGTTTTGATATTGATGACAAAACGGGTAGGATGTACAATCGTGATGCCATGGAATTATGGTCTCGAACCTACGAACCTGGATGGGAAATTAAATTATAAAACCTAGTACTTTTGAAAAGAAGAGAATTTATAAAAAAAGGGGGCATAGCCACAGCACTGGTTACCACAACAACTGTTTTGGGTAGTGTGGGTTACAATCTATATAAGGATAAAACAATTAATATTGGCGTTATTGGAACCGGTGTACGGGGTAATGGTTTGCTGCATATTTTAAACCAAATTGAGAATATTAATGTGGTAGCCTGTTGTGATATCATTCCTTCGCATCTGGAAGAAGGATTAAAAATCACGAAAGGTTCAGCTAAAGGATATTCAGATTATCAAGAGTTGTTAAAGGACAAAAAAGTAGAAGCCGTGATTGTTACGGTGCCATTTTATTTACATGCACAAGTTGCTATGGATGCCTTAGATGCCGGTAAGCATGTGTATTGCGAAAAAACCCTGGCTAAAGGATATGATGACATTAAAAATCTATTGAATAAAGTAAAAAGTTCCAATAAAATATTTCAGGTAGGGCATCAATACCACAGCTCCCGACTTTATACACATGTTGTGGATTTAATAAAGAAAGGAAAAGTAGGCGACATTTCTGCTTTTGAATGCCAATGGAACAGACATGGCGATTGGAGAAGACCAGTGCATGACCCCTCTTTGGAACGTGCCATTAATTGGCGTATGTACAAAGAATATTCGGGTGGCCTTTTGGCTGAATTATCATCGCACCAAATAGAATTTGTCAATTGGGTTTTAGATGCACATCCAGAAAAAGTGGTGGGAATGGGTGGTGTAGACTATTGGAAAGATGGTAGGGAAACGTATGATAATATCCATGTTATGTATTCTTATCCAAACGGGGTAAAGGCGAAATTTGCTTGCTTAACCACTAATGCAAACGAAGGCTATCAAATTAAAATTCTGGGAGATAAAGGCACTTTGTTAATTGATTATGATACGGCTTGGTTTTATCCTGAAGGAGAGAAAAAAGTGATTCCAAATGATGTTGATGGCGTTTCTGGTGCAACCGCCAAGATGAACTATAACAACGGCGAAGAAATCAAGATATCCCATGCCGACCCAAGCAAACAAGCGCTCATCGACTTTAAAAACAGTATTATAGAAAACAAACAGCCCGAATCAAATATTTACACAGGAGCTAGAGCCGCCGTTTGTATTCAAATGGGTCTGGATGCCATGTATAATAATACCATTGTAGAATGGAATCCAGGATTTGAGATATAGCCCTTTAAAATGAAAAATATTTTAATAGGATGCTATTTATTAGCATCTGTTTTTGCATGTAGTGATGGTTCTAAAACTCAACAAAAGCCAAACATTATTTTCATTCTGACCGATGATCAACGTTGGGATGCTTTTGGTTATGCAGGAAATCCGTTGGCCCACACTCCAGAAATGGATAAATTGGCAGCGGAAGGAGTGTTTTTTAAAAATGCCATGGCAACTACACCCATTTGTGCTGCCAGTAGAGCAAGTATTATTAGTGGCTTACAAGAGCGTACACATAATTACAGTTTTACCACGGAAGAAATGAAAGAGGAATATATGCAGAATGCGTACCCAAGAGTGCTAAAAAAGAATGGTTATTATACTGGTCTGTATGGAAAGTTCGGGGTTAAATACAGTCATTTGGATTCGTTGTATAATGTATATGAAAACTACGATTTATGTTACGACCGAAAAGATAGAACGAGTTATTATTATCAAACTTTAGGAAAAGACACGGTTCATTTAACACGCTATACTGGAGAAAAAGCCATTGAGTTCATTAAAAAATCATCTTCGGACATACCTTTTTGTTTACAACTAAGTTTTAGCGCGCCCCACGCCAGTGATAATACCAAAGAACAATATTTTTGGGATAAAAAATATGATTATGTATTAGAGAACACGACTATTCCAGATGCCAATATATCTGATGATGAATATTATAACAGATTGCCACAACGTGTAAAGGATGGCTTTAACCGTTTGCGTTGGTACTGGAGATACGATACACCTGAAAAATACCAGCACAGCGTAAAAGGCTATTACAGAATGATAGCAGGAATAGATGATGAAATATCCAAAATACGGAAAGAATTGGAAGTTAAGGGTATTGCTGATAACACCATAATTATCCTAATGGGTGATAATGGTTATTTTTTAGGTGAGCGACAATTAGCAGGAAAATGGCTTATGTACGATAACTCCATAAGAGTGCCCTTAATTATTTACGATCCAAGAGTTAAAAAACACAGGGATATTGACGATATGGCTCTAAATATAGATGTGCCATCAACCATTTTGGATCTTGCGGGCGTTACATCTCCATCAAGTTGGCACGGAAAAAGTTTAATGCCTTATGTGAATGATGAAAAACCTAATACGGAGCATGATACTATTTTAATAGAACATTTATGGGACTTTAAAAACATTCCTCCGAGTGAAGGGGTTCGGACTAAAGATTGGAAATATTTTAGATATGTGGATGACAAGTCCATTGAAGAATTGTACAATTTAAAAGAAGACCCGCAAGAGATCCATAATTTAATCAACGATAAGGCTTATACCGAAGTTTTAAATAAATTGCGTAAAACCTGCGAAGCATTGATTGTTAAATATAAAGACCCTTATGCACTCAATCCAACCAATATGGTTTTTAATAACAACAAGTTTAGTTGGAAAATTTCAAACAAGACTCAAAACCAAACCGCATATCAAATATTGGTTTCATCTTCAAAAGAAAATATTGATAACAATAATGGCGATGTTTGGAACAGTGGGAAAGTAGAAAGTTCTGCTAATAAAGGTATAAACTATGAAGGTCAAAAATTAATTCCTAACAAACAATACTACTGGAAAGTGCGTGTTTATGATGCGATTAACAGAACAGGACGCTATACTGAAGCTGAAAATTTTCAATTGAAATAACAAACACTTTTTTACCAGTTTTCTGCATAACATAAAAAACACGGTCTTTATAGTCCGTGTTTTTATATTTAATATTAGGGGTTTGGATGTACAATTTAATGATACAGGACAGAGCAGGATGATTTTGTTTTAATTCCATGTTAAATTTGGCAGTAATCAAAGTTGGAGCTTTATCCAAATGCTATTTACAACGCATATTGCGAGACGTTACGAAAATGAAAACTTAGAAGTAGCCATAGCTATCATTGAGAATAATCAAATCTAATAATCAATTAAAAACTAACATATTGAAACATATAACACTAAAATATTTGTACATACTTCCAGCTATAGTCTCTTTAACTTTTAACGCTTGTAAGTCGCCCAACAAAAAACAAGCATTATCAACTGAAAAAATAGCTTCGCCAACTTTTGATGCATCAAAGGGGTTTGTGTATTACAACAACAAACATGTAGCGTTGGTTAAAGAAAAAATCAAAGCCAACGATTCGTATTTTTTGAAAAATTATGAAGAAGTTTTAAAGGATGCTAATGATGCACTGAATTACAAGGTCGATCCTGTGACCAACAAAACAGAAGTCCCCCCCAGTAAAGATAAGCACGACTATATTTCTTATGCGCCATATCGTTGGCCAGATCCGTCAAAACCAGATGGATTGCCATGGATTGCCAAAGATGGTATCATCAATCCCATATCACGAAGTGCTGGTACAGATTTCAGTAGGAAAGACAATTTTTTTGATGCCATAGAAAAACTGTCGTGGGCTTACTATTTTTCTGATGATAAAAAATATGCAGAAAAAGCCATAGCATTAATAAAAGTTTGGTATCTCGATCCAGAAACCAGGGTAAACCCTAACCTCAATTTTGGTCAGGGACATCCCGGTATTGCGACTGGAACCAAGGCGGGGGTCCATGAGTGGGACGGTCAGTCTTATATCATCACAGCACTACAAATGTTTGAAGCTAAGGGGATTTTGCCCACTGATATGAAAAGCGGTATGTCAGCTTGGTTTAATGAATATCTGAACTGGCTTATTACAGAACCCATGGCGATAGATGCTGGGTTTACCAGACAAAACCATGCAAATCATTACACTTTTCAGGTTGTAGGCTTAATGATGTACTTAGGGAAACATGAAGAAGCGAAAGCCGTTGTGGAAGATGCTAAAACATCTCGAATAGCAGACCAAATTACGCCTGATGGCGGGCAGCCCGGAGAATTGGGTAGAACAAAATCAGTAAGCTACTCCAATACCAATTTATGGTTGATGACCGAGATAGCCCTTATGGGACAAAAATTAGGTATAGACTTATGGAAATATGAAACAGAAGATGGCAGAAGCCTTAAAAAAGCCTATGGATTTATGGCGTACTATGTTTTGAATCCTAAAGAATGGCCAAAAAAACAGATTAGTGAAGGCGGTCCGGAAAAAACGTTGGAAGAGGGCACAAAACCGCTTTTGTCGAAGGCTTCCACCGCTTTAGGAACACCATTGATCGACCCCAAAGCCAAAGCATACCTTAAACTTAAACCACTCGATGTTTTGCTATATCCACCTATGGATAAATTGCCTGAAATTAATGTAAAAAAATAATTTTTTATGAAAGTTAAACAGCCCCTTTTACTGTTGGTGATTCTGGTATCATTTTCAATATCGGCACAAATAAAACATGGACTGCGTGATGAGCAAGGTCGCCATATTATTCCCCGAGGTTTTGTAATTGTAACCAATGAGGGAGACTTTAAGGGAGATGATTACTTAAGAATGGTGAGAATGGGCGCCAATTACCAAGTGGTGCGTTTGGAATTGGGGAGATTGAGTGAATTTCCAGGAGCAAAAATAGAGGAAAGTTATCTGAAAAAATTAGAGAGTTTAGTTGCTTTAGGAAAACAGGTAGGTATAAAAACAGTTTTCAAAATGACCGTTTATGGCGTGGATGATTTTTCATGGGAAGCTTTTTGGTTAAATAAAAACAAAGAGCATACTACGTACATAAATGCATGGAAAGTAGTTTGGGACCGTTTTAAAAACGACTCTTTTGTGTTGGGTTACGATGTGGTTAACGAACCCAGAAAGTTAACCATGGATATTTCGTATAACGATTTAACTTCCAAATACTTGGTGCCTTTATATCAAAAAATCATCGATGAAAGCCATAAAATAAATGCCGATAAAAAGATTCTTATCCAATCTATTTTTATGAATAAAGGTGAAGGTATTGATAACAACCAATATGCAGAAATAACTGCACCTGTAAACAGAAAAAACGTGATTTTCTCGCCACATATCTATCAAAACAAACAAGATTTGGTAAAACCTGTCATGGATCGTTTTGACAAAGAGTCCGATATGTTGAATGCCCCTATCTTTATTGGCGAATGGGGGTTTCCAACCTTCGCACAAACAGATACCATTATCAGTGGTAGGATAGGGCAATTAAGTTACACCGAATTGTATATGCGCACTGCCGAAGTTTTTGACGAGATGGGCGTGGGAAGCATCAAAGCATGGTTTTCCGGAAATCCGAAAATGCAAAATTTTTTGGCAGATGGCCCTTCTACTTGGGCGATTTTCAGTGATAAAAATGCGGTTGGCACTGTAGAAAGAAAATACATTACCGATATTATAGCACGCCCATATCCACAAACCATAGCTGGCGATATTCAATCCTTTAAATTTGATTTTGCCACACGTACTTTGAGCGTTCATGTAATAACAGACAATAGTAAAGGTGCTTCCCAAATATTCATTGGTGCGAATCGGCATTATCCGGACGGTTTTACGGTGATGTGTGGCGATTCAACAATACTAAAACACGATCCCTTGAAAAACAGTGGTCTAGAAGTAGTGCGAATGAATAGCCTATCAAATCCATCGGATTTTATATGGGACGATAACCGTCAACAATTGACCATCTTAAAATGGCCCGTTAACAATAAGGAATTGCATTTAAAAATCGTACCTGGAATATTTACCGAATAATATGAATTTGAATATTATAGCATCCGTTGGCAAATTACAATCCACGGCTCTTTTTATGCTCGTGGTGTCGCTAGGTTTTTCCCAAAACCCCATCACCAATGCTAAAGGCGTTTCAGATCCACATGTTCGAGTATTTAATGACACTATTTATCTGTTTAGCGGCCATGATTCCAGTCCTGAAGATAAGCTTTGGGACATGAAAGATTGGCGTGTGTTTTCATCAACCAATTTATTGGACTGGAAACACGTTCAAACTATTTCGCCAGAAGATAATTATATGGATGATACCAGTATAGACTGTTGGGCAAGTGATGCGGCGACCAGAAACGGCAACTATTATTTCTATTTTTCTGATAAAAAAAGAGGCATTGGAGTAATGACGGCAAACCATCCCACGGGTCCTTATGTGGATGCATTGGGAAAACCATTGGTATCGCCCATGCACGATCCAACCATTTTTATAGATGATGATAAAAATAAAACCCCTTATATAGTGTATGGTGATAAATCGGATGCTTATTATATTGCGGAATTGAATGGGGACATGATATCAGTTGCCGAAACCCCAAAGCCTATAACCATAAATGGTGAAGCTTGGGAAAAAGCACCAAAGTGGATGGACAAAAATTACCTATTCAAACATAAAGGTACTTATTATTTAAGTTGGGGACGGGATTATGCCATCTCAAAAAATATTTATGGTCCTTATGAATGTGTAGGTTCTGTTGGAAATGGTCATTATCTGGACGAATTTGCCCATGGAAGTTTCTTTTGGTGGAAAGGGCAGTTTTACCATGTATGGTGCTACTATCTTGAAAATGGGTTTAAGTTCAGGGAAACCATTATTACTTATTGCCACTTTGATGATGATGGCAATATTGTAACTGATACAGGGTTTCTAGATAAACATTTCAGTAATGGAGTTGGGCAATATGATGCGGCATGGGATAAAATAGAAGCGGAATGGTATTATGGAATATCGCCACATATTAAAAAACAAGGTAACCGGGAAAATGGTTTTGTGTTGACCGATATCAAAGATGGGAGTTGGATAAAATATGCCAACGTAAATTTTAATAATAATGAAAAGTTTGAAGCCTCTATAAATGGGGTCAAAGGAAAAGGGATTCTTGAAATACGAGCCGGAAATCTAAATGGTCCTATTTTGGGAACAATTTCAATAAAAAGGAAAAAAAATACAGATACAGCTACACAACAGCTCATCAGTTGTGGTATTAATAATGCAAATGGAAAAAAAGATGTGTATTTTAAATTTATTGGAGATAAAAAATTTGAAATACAACTTGATTGTTTTACATTCAAGGGCGAATCATTAATAGTTAACTAATTTTCTTAATTCAACATGTATTCTATGAATAATATACTTGAAGAAATTGCTAAGAACGATAAGAAAGTTTTTAAAAACTTTTTTGATGAACACTATCTGGAATTAGTGCATTACCTTAAATCCGCAAGCGATTAATTTGCTATTTTAAACATTTATTTTATGTGGTAAAAGTAATCTTTTCGGATAAT
>NZ_JBFVFE010000093.1:0-10019 GCF_052728615.1 Mariniflexile sp.
GGAGGTGCCGATAGGCGGAGGGGTCAACTTTAATAGTTATTTTTATGATATAAGATTATTTTTGTCATGTACTAAACGAAAAAATATTCCTCGATCTTAAAATCGAAGTTTCAAATAAAACTGTCTTTCCCGTGAAAATGGGAATCTAAACATAACCTCATTTAACACTTGGAAATAGAAGCATTACACAAACTTTTCTTAGCATGCCATTCAGCTTGCACCGATACCCGAAAAATTAAAGAAAACGATATGTTTTTTGCCTTAAAAGGCGACAATTTTAATGGAAACACTTATGCAGAACAAGCTTTAAAAAGCGGCGCAAAATACAGTATTGTTGACGAGCCTGAATTTAATACCTCTTCAAAAACCATACTAGTAAAAAACGTGCTTGAAACGCTTCAAGAACTGGCAACTTTTCATAGAAATTATTTAAAAACACCCGTTATAGCACTAACAGGTAGCAATGGAAAAACAACTACCAAAGAACTTATTAATGCCGCTCTATCCCAAAAATATAAAACAACGGCAACTGTTGGAAACCTAAACAACCATATAGGCGTGCCTTTAACGTTGCTTTCAATGACTAAAAGCACTGAAATTGGCATTGTTGAAATGGGTGCCAACCATCAAAAAGAAATAGCGTTTTTATGCCGTATTGCCAAACCCGATTATGGGTATATCACTAATTTTGGAAAGGCACATTTAGAAGGCTTTGGAAGCGTTGAAGGTGTTATAAAAGGCAAAAGCGAAATGTATGATCACCTGATAAATGGTAACAAAACGATTTTTGTGAATGCTAATGACCCCATTCAAGTTGAAAAAACAAAACAAGCCAACACCTTTATCTTTGGAAATACCTCTAAGGTTGACGTAAACATTGAATTTATTGAGGCACAGCCCAATGTAAAAGTTCGTTACAACCATTTAACCATTAACAGCCATTTAATAGGTGAATACAACTTCAATAACATTGCTGCAGCCATAACTATAGCCAATTATTTTAAAGTTGAAGATAGTGCCATAAAAACGGGTATCGAAAATTATATTCCAAACAATAACCGGTCGCAAGTATTGACCAAAGGCTCCAATAAAATAATTATGGATGCCTATAATGCCAACCCAACAAGCATGCGCGCTGCTTTATTGAATTTTGAAAAGTTAAACGACACCAACAAAGTCGCTATTCTTGGTGATATGTTTGAGCTGGGAAAGGATGCAGAATTGGAACACCAAAATATTGTTGAATTATTGAAGACTTTAAACTTTAGCAAGACCATTTTAATTGGCGAAAATTTCTATAAAACCACAACTAAATCAAAAAAAATAACCTTATTTAAAACATTTGACCATTTTAAAAGTGATTTTGATGTGTCACAAATTCAAAATACAACACTTTTGATTAAAGGCTCTAGAGGCATGGCTTTGGAACGGGTTTTAGATTTAATTCAATATTTATCATTTTAAAAACAATTAAACTAAGTGCTTTTTTTAAAATCCATTTATTTTTCTAACCTCTTACACCCCATATCGGTGTATTACCTGTATTTTGCTTATTTCTGTTTTGAATAATATCCAAACGGATTTTTTCTTTTATCCAATCGACATAAGATTGTTCAGGTACAGCACCAGCTGGGATAAGTTGAAGTTTAACACCTATACTCGTTGACTTACCTAAATTTATTTGGCTCGTTGAATTTGGCTGAATTATGTGAGGTTTTTTATCAGGAACACCATCTAAAATGAATATAAATTGAGCCGACTTATCTTTCAGTGGGTTTTTTATTACTGCAAGAGTGGTTATTAAGCCGGTAGTCTCGTTCTTTGCAACTTTAAGTGTAAATTCAATCCCATCTACCTTCGAGCTAAAATCTTCCAATGTATTTCCTGTATACTGCCAATCAAATATTTCTTTAATGGAAGATTTATATTCTTTTTGTATTCTCTGATTTTCATTATTTATAAGCGTCCTTATGTTACCTTTTGACCTATTATCTAGCTCTTTCCAAGAAATTACTTTTACGCTGCAACCAAATCCAAGCATAGGCTTTTGAAATTCATATAAGATAATATGGGAGTTTTTAGCTATTTTAGCTATTGGGCTTTCATTGCTATGTGCTGCCAAAAATTCTTTTTTTGCCTGGAATGCTTCGGCGTCACTCTTAACAATTTTTTTTTCCATAACCATGTCTGAACACCAATAACTTTTACCGCTTTCTTTTTTAGTGTAAAGCCCAATAAATAGTTGATCTTGAGCAGTAACAGTATTGAATATAAATAATGCTAGTATTACAATTAAATATTTCATTTTTTTGGTATTTAAGTTATAAATATTTGATGTTCTTATTTTTTTTGTATTAACATAATTTGAAAATTAATTTATGGGCGAAATGAAGTTTAATTATATACGGTTCATCTGCAATAATTGAAATAACTAAATTCATAAGCAATTGTATCCGTAATAATAGACGAATTAGCAATGTCCCAAAAGCATGCAAATATTGGCTTAGTTATATTTTAGGTGTGCTATTTTTTCTCATTTACAATTTGCTTTAGTGTACCATAATTGTCCGGATGTGCTTTTTTGTCTGCCTTTATTAATTTAATATAATCATTAAACAACCCTAATAATTCTTTATCTTGGGGCATAAAAATCGTAACATTATCCACCCATTTATTAAAATGTTGCCGATTATAATCCTCCTCATCATAGTAACGAAAAGACTGGATAGCTTGCTCACCAGAATTAGCATAAAAGAAAAAACCATCCTTACCACTATAGGTTTTCCCCGTTATAACATATGCTATTCTACTTAAATCTATATAATAATCCGAAGTAAAGTGGTAAAAACCACGCTTTGCTGGATACCAAAAATGAATATAAGCCCAATTATTCTTTTCCATTCCACCTAATGCACCAATATCAAACAGATCCAAGGTTTCGCTATCCCAAGTTTTCTCATTCCTATTAGTTTGAACTACCGTTTTAAGTTTTTTTTCTATTTCATATTTAATACGTTCTATATCTTCATTATAAACATAACTTTGAGCGTTGGAAGTTTGCGTATATGCACATGCCATGAATACCAATATTAATAGTTTACCTATCCGTTTGGATGCATAATTTTTGGTAAAAGAGGTGTTGGAAATCACTGCTTCATCCATGGAAGTATACAGCGGTAACAATTTGTTTTTCATAGGATATGAGTTAATTATAAAGTATTAGTATTAAGTAACACTATCCTAGAAAGTCGACATTTACTGTAATAGATTCGTTGTCCCCGTGAATTATAGTTACTTGCTTATAACTTTTATCAGCAGTTTTTTTCTTTTTAAAACTAAAAGTTTTGTCTGTACCCTTCATTGGCCCCATTCCTTCCTTAATTTTTAATTCCAGTATTAAAATATCTTCGTTTAAACCTTGTATTACGGCTTCTTTAATTGATATTATGTCATCTGGACGGTAAGTTAATACTGTTCCATTTACATAAAGAGATTGTGGTAATTCTTTTAAGTTATAATTTGCGTTTACTGTAATCATAGCGGTTTTTTTCATTTTTTTTCCAGATTTATTAATGACTATTTTATATTATTAGATTTAATTCTCAATCAAACTTTAAAGGTTCAGGTGCGCCACAAAGCTTGCGTAGACGGTTGAAGGCTTTGTATATTTTTTCATTTTTAGCAGTTTGTTCATATGTTAAATTAACATTATACCCATATACCCATAGAGGCAAATGCATTAATGCCTTCTGTTGTCCTTCTTCTACAAACCACAAGCCAACCTGCCGACAACCTCGTCCATTTTCAACAAAACCAGCTCCATAAACTATTCTAATTTCCTCCACTTTAGATAAGTCAATTTTATAGTCATAAGCTTCTGGATCATATGGCTGCATAAGTTTATCTTCCAAATAATAACCATCGTGTGTGTATGTTGATAATAACAAAACCTTTCCTTCTATTTTCTCTAAGGAGGCTTTTCGGAAATCGTATCGTTCAGAACTGCACCAAAGGTTATCGGTTCCAATATCTGCCAAGCTTTTGTTTATAAATTGTATGGTTTGTTCTTTAGTTGGCTGTTGTGCTTTAGTTAGAGCACAAAAAGTAAAAGCTATTGCAAGTAATAAGATGGTCTTTTTCATGTTTTCTATAGTTTAATTATCACAAAGCACTGAGAACTCATTCACAGAAAGTAAATTTTTATATTGTTTTAAACTGGCAATATCTTTTCTTCTCGATCTCTCTGCATCGTGGCTACTGTCATATTGGTATGCTTTAACATGTTTTAGATAGCTGGCACCAACTTCTTCCCTATAATATGCATCAAAGTATTCTGTAAATTGAATTTCGACCA
Organism: Mariniflexile sp.; assembly: GCF_052728615.1. Classification (NCBI taxonomy): domain Bacteria; kingdom Pseudomonadati; phylum Bacteroidota; class Flavobacteriia; order Flavobacteriales; family Flavobacteriaceae; genus Mariniflexile; species Mariniflexile sp. Next base: position 4,355 of record NZ_JBFVFE010000093.1, read on the forward strand.
TTGCTCTTGAATGGCTCTTGCAATCTACATATACCGTATTGCTAATGATGGCCTGCATGTTATCGTAAGGTTTTCTATCGGGATTTTCTTTAGGTACATACCAAGCTTCAACAACATAATATTTGGAATCCATTGTTTTGCTTGGAGTTAGAGGGATAAAGCTCGAGAAAATCAAGAACATTGCTATAAACAGGATGATAAATGTTACTTTTTTCATAGTTATTTAATTTTATTAGTCTTTTAAAATTTACTTTGAATCAATTTTATGTTTAAAAGCTTTAAAAGATGCTTAAATGCTTTACTTACTCTTTCAGCATCATTGGTTTCTTTATTAAAAGTTAATAGAATAAAAAATTTACTATTCGTTTCTATATTTTTACCCTCAAAAGCCACATCAAAAAGTGGTTTTGAAGAACTTAAAAGGATTTCATTGCTTGGCGTATTTTCAATAGATTCTATGTTTTCAAGATTGATACTCAGTTTACCATCTTTATCGTCACATTTAAAATCAATAACAAGTTTTTTTGATGTAACGTATAAATCCATATTATTGACTTTATCAATAAAGTAATAAATTCGACCATTACAGCCACTATAAGTTATATTGGTAGCTTTAGTGAACCAAAACCCTCTATCTAAAGTTTTTAACTTAATAAAAGTAAATGTTTCTTCTAAGTTAGCTTCTTGTGCTTTAACTGTAAAAGTTGTTGCTATTAGTAAGCATAGAGTGATAAGTTTTTTCATAATCTGATTTTTAATTCTGCTTTTTCCTAGGTGTCGTATTTTGAAATTATGGATCGCTGTGTATTAATATAAAGCCCATCCCTTTTTTTTGCATAAAACGCCAAATAAAAATCTGCCAATTGGCTATTTATCAAATAATTACTGTGCCGGTCACAATCTACATAAACAACATTAGGGATTACGTAATTATATACATTACTATTTCTCTTAATTTCTAAAGTCTCAATGACATAATAAGAAGCTTTTGGATTAATATGGTTTTGACTATACATTGAAGTAATTAGAAAACCAAAAATGAAATAAGTATTAGCAAATGTTTTCATATTCTATTAAGTTTTTGTGTTTTACAAATTGTTTTGTAACCAAAATGTCTCAATACATTTATTATTTAAAAGGATTTTAATTTTAATTACATCCGTAATTAAAATCTGTGCGAATAAAAGTAGTATGCCCAATTTTTTTCTTTTGTATTATCCAAGAAGTCATAGCATCTTGTGCTTCCTGTCGCGTTTTATAGCGCTCTCCAGAATAACGTGCGTGATAGATATGTTTTGCACCGTATGGAAAGTCCTTAGGGTATTTTTCAGTTAAAAGTAGACCGAAAGATTTTTTTGCATCTCCCCAAAAAACATAATCTTCTTTTCCTCCACAATTATTTTGTCCAGGATAATATATAATGTCACTCAAATAAAGATCTCGCTCATTATATGGTTTGGAATTATTGGAATAAGACTCATCAACCTCACCTGTTGTTAAAAATGTATAAAATCCCTCGTCATTAGGAATTTCAAGTTTTTCTAGATTTCTAACTTCAGAATAATTGGTGTCACCAAAATAGAAGCTAGTAAATAGTGTAAAAAATAAAGCCAGCGTTATAAATGTTAAAATTCTTTTCATAATTTCTGTTTTTTATGTTATTTGTTATTTTTAATTATTTAATTATAAGTTGTAATACGCTTTTGATATTAAAACAATGCCCAATTACAGATAAAATACCTGATATAAAGTGTTTATATTATTTTTCGTCTTACTTGTTCAGCAATCTAATGCATTCATACTTTTCTATAAATAGGTATTTTTAGTCCAAAATACACATCGGTAAATTTTGAGTTCTTTGATAATAAATTTGTTAAAACAGAGCCAGAACCTACCGTTAATGGGCCTAAACGTAAACCGGCACCCCAAGCAATATCCCCGTATTGTCTAAAACTTACAGGGCTATAAATGCTAAGCCAGCTGATTTCTAAACGTGGTGCAAAAGATACCATATTAATAATGCTATTGGCTGTTGGGGTATTATTGGAAACCAACGACATGGAAGTTGCCAAACTTGCATACAGTTTGCCTACAATTTTATAATCTACCAAAAGGTTTAACGCCGTTGGCAATCTTACTTTAGTGCTTGCTATAGTTGTAACCCCCGTATAATTATCTTCAATGGCCTCAGCCACATCTTCATCAAAGCTGTCTGCATCTACAGTGGCATTCAAATTGTAGGTTGTTAATTCGCTTTCTTTGTAATTTATAGACCCAATATCTGTAATTGAAGCACCAATTTTAAGCTTATACTTAGTGAATCTTTGGGTTGCAGGGTCGGATGTTGCGTGGTTTTTTTTATCATTCCATTGGTATGCAAAACCTATATCGGCACCATAACCCGCTGTAAGATTTTTTAAATCAAAATCTACCTCATCAAAATCTTCTTGACTCGATCCATAGTTTAAATTTCCGGCAGTGGTTAAGGTATTTGCAGAAGCATCGTATCTTCCAGTAATTGATGGCGCACTAAAAAACGTGCTTCCAACACCTTGTAAATATTTTAATGTTACCCCACCTTTTAACAGATGGTCTTCATTCTTTATGAGTATCCTTCCATAGGTTAACCCAACTTCACCCCAAGCGTGTATGGTGCCATTAAAATCTTTAATGTTAAAATCAAAATCAGTGGTTTCATCAAATCCATCCGAAAGACTTTCGAATAATTCGCCGTTTATATTATTAACATTTAAGAAAGCCCTAACTCGGGTTGTAATGCCAATACTGCTTTTTTTATTGAGGTTAAACATGAAAGATGGCCCTAAAAAATCTAAATTTAAAAAGAAGTTGTTATCATCCTTTATAAATTTTTGGGCGTCTGAATCGATGTCAAAACCTTCCTCGGATTTTAAAATATCCTGAATATTAATTCCAAAATAATCGCTACCTAAAAAGACACTACCAGAAATCAAGTTTATATCGGCCTTAAAAGGAGAATCTACAATATTGGCTGGGTTTAAAGTAACGCCATGAATGCCCGAATAGTTATCGAAGGTGTAGCCAAAATAGCTTTGAGCGTTTAAAGCGTTATTTACTACAAATACTACACCTAATAAAAGTGATAGTTTTTTCATGATGGGTTGGTTTTTGGTTGGTTGTTATTAATTTATCTGCTATACTTTTTACTTTTTTATGAAATTAATGGTGCTTCCGTTCTTAAATTTCAAGAAGTACAAGCCATTGTTTAAATTTTGAATATCTATTTTTTCATTAACAGCAATAGACCCTTTACTTACCTTAGTTCCTAAAATGCTAAAAACCTCGTATTGTTCTGTTTCAGTTAAACCCAAAACTTGAATAAAATCTGTTGATGGGTTTGGAAATACTTTTAGAGTGTTTTTACTTATTTCAACATTTTCTGTGCTTAAAGTAATAGGGCTTGTATAGTTATAGGTTGTTCTGTTATTATTTGTATAACTACTGGTAGAATTATCGTAATTAAAATAATTTTCACTTAATATTTTATTTAAATAAAGCATATTTTCATAAATATAATCTAAACCCGTTTTATCTTTAAAAGGATGTGCAAAGCTTGATATGAGTGCTGATGCATCATAGCTGTATTCCGTTTTGTATTGCTCATCATTATAACTAGAGGTATTACTTATAGTATTGCCATTCGCATCAATAGTATAATTATCTATGTAATCACCTATCCAGTTGCTTCCATCCCAATTTGCACTTGTATAATTTATAATTTTGTTGTTTTCGTTATATATAAAGACATCACGGTCTTCTAATACCCATTGTGAACTAATCCACTCTTCATTCAAAATCTGGCTAATTTTATTATTTGCATTATATGTTACAATACTTCGATAGTCATTTACCCATTGCAAACCGTCCCATTCATAATTTATTACCACATCTATTAAATTATTACTATCATATGTCACCACGATTTTATAATTATTTTCCCATTCTGAATCCGTCCACTCTTGATATGTTTCTTCTATAAGATTTCCGCTAAGATTATAGTTATATGAACTTTTATACAAATTATCATATTGGTTGGTTGTAGAATTCCACTCTTGATAAATGTTTTGGGTAGTTTTATTGTTGGCATTGTAGGTATAGGTGTCCTTATCTGAAATTTGCCATGCTCCAAATTCTCCATTAATGCCCCAATTATAGTATGTCTGAGCAATTAAGTTATTATTGGCATCGTATTCATAATTAGAGCCTCTACTGTTATCCCAAGAAGTCCCATTATAACTTTCATCAATAGAAGACAATAATTTGTTTTGTGCTTGTAGTGTCATCGTAAAAACGATTAACAGCAATAATGTAATTTTTTTCATAAGCGTAATCATTAAAATTATTACCTACTCTTTTAAAGATTTTCGGTATGCTCTTTTTAGTAATTTCGTAGATAATTTTGTCAAAAAGGAGAAAATGCCGCCACTAAAGTTTTGCAATCAAATTATACTAAGTAGCATGTATTTTTAATTTCTCCCTCGTGTTTAATTAATAGCATTGTAAACCTAAACTATAATGCCAACATGTAAAATACCTAATATTGGGTATTTTTTAACGGGTTTAATTTTGAAAAATGATGCTATGATGTAGATAACCCAAAACAAATAGCTAGCATATTTTAATAGAAATTTAATTTAAGATACTTATTGAAATTTTTTATATGAGAGAAAAATATTAAGTTTTTTTTTAGTACATGACAAAAAAAGATATTTCATTAAAATAACTATTAAAGTTGACCCCTCCGCCTATCGGCACCTCCCCTTGAAAAAAGGGGAGGAATTATTTAAGGAGTGTCTTTTAATAATTTGATGTTAATAAATTTTTGTCATGTACTTAAGTTTTTTTTAACTAAATTTCACAAGTCTATTTTTTATCTGTATCGCCTCATAAGGATAATCATAAATTTCAATCAATCCTTAATATGTAAAAAATGAATAAAGAAGATAGTGCCAAGGTACTTAATGTTTGGAGTAAAGAGAATACCATTTATCAACCCAAAAAAAAAGAACTTCTTTTAGAAATTATAGATCAAGCTGCTTCCTTGTTTGCAGTGGGAAGTTTTTATTATTTCATTTTAAATTTTGAGAATATTACCATGGATTTTGTTCACGGTGGCATTAGGGATGTTTTGGGTATTGAACCTGATGAATTTACAATGGAAAAAGCTTTTCAAATAATTCATCCCGAAGATCTTGCTTGTATGAATGAAAAAGAAGCGCTTGTATTAAACTTTTTTTTAAATAAAATTGCTCGCGAAGATTTATTCAATTACAAATGTGTATATGCTTTGAGGAAAAAACATATAGATGGAACTTATAAAACTATTCTACATCAAGCATCCGTTTTTAGCGTATCTGATGATGGTAAAGTTCAACAAACATTGTGTGTACATACAGATGTTACTTATTTAAACATCCCCATTGACCATAATGTATCTTTCATTAGCACAAAAAAACCATCCTTTCATTATGCAAAAAATTCTGGAATTTATACCATTATAGCTAAGGATAGTCACGGTTTAAAAAACATGTCATTTAAAGATATGTTTTCTGTAACTAATCAGTTTTCAAACTGAAATTCATTTTTAGCGATAAGTTTCAACGCTTCTGATACGTTCATTCCATTT
>NZ_JBFVFE010000094.1:0-9740 GCF_052728615.1 Mariniflexile sp.
TAATAAAATTACTTAAATTGTTAATGAAGCACTGTTTTATGCAAAACCGATATATTTGCTACTGATTAGTTACAAAACATTAAATAATACAGATATTTAAAATGAATCTAAACTTAACAAAGCCCATTTGTTTTTTCGACCTTGAAACCACAGGAGTCAACATTACAAACGACCGTATTGTAGAAATAGCCATCTTGAAAGTATTTCCTAACGGAAAGGAAGAAAGCAAAACATGGTTGGTAAACCCAGAAATGACCATTCCAAAAGAAGTTATTGATATTCATGGTATTACCAATGAAGACGTAGCCGATAAACCAACCTTTAAGGAAGTTGCCAAGGAGATTTACAATATGATTAAAGACTCCGATTTGGGAGGGTTTAATTCCAATAGATTTGATATTCCATTATTAGCTGAAGAATTATTGCGTGCAGAGATAGATTTCGACATGAAAAATAGAGTGGCTGTTGATGTACAGACTATCTTCCATAAAATGGAACAACGTACTTTAAGTGCTGCCTACAAGTTTTATTGTAATGAAGAATTAGAAGGTGCGCATGGAGCTGAAGCCGATACAAGAGCCACTTACGAAGTGCTAAAAGCGCAAATAGCCAAGTACGATGAAATAGAAAATGATACGAAGTTTTTGGCGGAATTTAGCTCTAGAAAACAATTTGCAGATTTTGCAGGCTTTATTGTTTATAACAAAAAAGGCGAAGAATGTTTCTCGTTTGGTAAGCATAAAGGCAAATTAGTAACCGAAGTTTTAGAAAGCGAACCCGGATATTTTGGCTGGTTGTTAAATGCTGATTTTCCGTTATACACAAAAAAGGTGTTAACAGCTATTAAATTGAGAAGTTTTAATAATAAATTAGGCTAAAATAATACCAAAATATGAAGGCAAATGAATGTAACCCGAAAAGATTTACAACAGATAAAAAGTCCTTTAGATAATGCAATTAAAAAATTATCTTTACAGGATAAGAGTAACAAAAAAGGTACCATATCCCGACTTATTCACGGGATATCGGTAATAAAAGTAACGATATAACGAGTTGCCACCAATTATGAAAAAAACCATTTTCGCAACATTTTTCCTTTTGATATTTGTCAATTATGGTTTTTCCCAAAATGAACAAATCAAATCATTAGTTGAAAAAACCAATGAAATGAATCTTGATATGTGGGACTTAACAGATTATGCAAAAAAGCATATTAAGGACAAAAATCAACTTGCGAAATTCTTTTATTATTGGATTGGTTCGAACATACAATACGACAATGAATTATTTGAAAAAATTTTAGCTGGAACTATAACCAATGAAGAGTTTTCAGAGAAACAAGACGAATACGATGTTTATGAAAACAGAAAAGGAGTTTGTGCTGGTTATGCAAATCTCTTCAAATGGTTTATGAACGAAATTGACATCGAAGCAGTTGTAATATCTGGACATATTCGAGATTTAAGAAATCATTATGTGGAATTGGAATCTGACGATAATTTCAGACACGCTTGGAACGCTATCAAACTAAATGACAAATGGATTTTAGTTGACACGACTTGGGGAACTTCCAAGGACCAAGAAACATCTGAATATTATTTTGACATTAAACCAGAGTTTTCGATATTAACTCATTATCCAGAGGATAGTAAATGGCAACTTTTAAAAGAACCACTAACTCTTGAGGAATTCAATAATTCTCAATTCGTTAAACCAATATGGTTTATGATTGGATTTACAGAAGTTCCCAAATTAATGGCTGACAAGGATTTTTATTATTTCACATTTCAAGACCTACCGAATAACAAATGGTCTGTGAGTTTAAAAATGAGTACTGACAATTTGAATTTTGAATCAATAAATGACATTGAAGTAATAGACCAAGATGGAAGAACTTATTTCCGATTTGGAAAAGCTCAAGTTCCTAAAACAGCTTATTTCAAAGTTAAAGTAGTGAAATTTGAAAATGATGGAGACCAGTATTTTAAAACTGAACACGAAGATGTCATTAACTTTAAAATATAAAATAACTGGTGGCAACATGCGTATATAACAAATAAAAAAGCGTAAATTTTTTATGACTGTGGACTAATTTCCAAAATCGAAAGAATTAATATTCCCGATAAAGTTTCAGAAGTTAAATACAAATCTGACTTAACCGACATCCAACCCATCATTCCAAACACTATTAAAAGTGACGGCAATTTATTTAAAGCAGTATAGATTTTATTTCGTCCCAAATATTTACTAAATTTGGGACGAAATTATATCAAATGGAAAGACCCGTTGTAGAAAACAAAATTGCCAAAGCACTAAAATCGTTCAAAAAAGGAAGTATCCTTTTTGTGGATGATTTCTTGGATTATGGTAATACAGAGAGTGTGAAAAAAGCCCTGTTGAGACTAAAACAGAAGGAAATCTTGGTTCGTTTGGCCCACGGAATTTATTTGTACCCGAAAATTGACAAAGAACTTGGTGTACTGTTTCCATCTACCGAGGATATAGCTAAAGCCATTGCAAGACGGGACAAAGCAAGAATTGTTCCAACAGGTATTCACGCATTGAACAAATTAGGATTGTCAACACAAGTGCCTATGAAAGTTGTTTACTTGACTGATGGTGCTGCAAGAAGTGTTAAGGTTGGTAAACGAATAATCTCTTTTAAAAAGACAAGTCCTAAAAACTTATTGGCACAAGGCGAAATCAGCAGTTTGGTTATTCAAGCACTCAAAACCATTGGACGAAAAAAATTGGACAATGAAAAACTAAAAAAAATTTATGAAATTCTCACAAATGAAAAAAACGAGAACATATTAAATGATGCAAAACTTGCACCAGCTTGGATAAATAAAATATTAATGCACTCTATTAATGACACATTAAGCAAGACAAAATGATGAATACCAATTGGTTAACATTATCAAAAGAAAGAAGAATTAAAATTCTGAATCAAACAACAGAACTTACTGGTTTACCAGCAGTGGCAATTGAAAAGGATTGGTGGGTAACATTAGCATTGAATGCTTCTTTCTCTTTATCCTATAGCAAAAATATTGTTTTCAAAGGCGGAACATCAATGAGCAAAGGATGGGATTTGATAGAACGTTTTTCAGAAGATATTGACTTGGCAATAGACAGAAAATTCTTTGGTTTTGAAGGAGACATCAGCAAAACGCAAATCAAAAAGCTACGAAAACAATCCTGTGAATTTATATCCACCACATTTCTTGAAGATTTAACAAAAGTATTAACTGAAAATAAAGCGATTGAGGAATGTAAATTGATTGCACAACCAATTACTGATTCGGATAAGGACCCTCAAACAATAGAAATCCACTACAACTCTGTTATTGATACGTCAGAGTATTTACCACAGCGTATTTTGATAGAGGTAAGTTCCCGTTCGCTGATGGAACCAACTGAAAGGAGGAAAATTAACTCAATCATAAGCGAGAACTTCCCCAATCAAAAATTTGCTACAAAATCATTTGCAATCTCGACAGTTCTTCCACAAAGGACTTTTTTCGGAAAAAATATTCTTGCTACACGAGGAATTTTCACAAAAAACAGATAAAATAAGAATTGACCGACTTTCAAGACATCTTTATGATTTGGAAAAACTAATGGATACGGAACACGGAATCAATGCATTAAAAGACATAGAACTTTATGACAACATAGTAGCTCATAGAGAAAAGTTTAATCCAATAAGAGGAATTGACTATACTAATCATATACCGAGTAAAATTAAAATCATTCCGCCAGATGCTGTAATAAAGGACTATGAAAAAGACTATGAGGCAATGACAGACTTTATGATTTACGGAGAATCTTTGACCTTTGGAAAGTTAATAGAAAGAATATCGGAATTACAAAAAAGAATAAACCAAATAAGCCAACGCTAAAAGCCATACACATTTGCAATTCGCACCAGCCAATGCCACACCAAAAATTACAAAAGAGTATAGCTTGCCAACGCTCAATCAGAACTGAAAAGAAAATATCGGAATAGAAAAGCAGAACGGAATAAAGCCAGCAGAGAACATGCGTATAAAACAAATAAAAAAGCGTAAATTTTTTATGATAACAATCAAAATCATAAATTTGTAGGATAAGAAAATGACAGTGGGTTTAAAACTTACTATTACAAATTTACCCGCGTTAGGGATTACTCATATATTCCATTTTTAAATTAATGAAATCGTGAATGTTTTACATTTGCAGTGGAAAGCCCACAGTGAGGCACGAGCGAGGACTTGTAACGAAAAGCCCGACCCTTGGGTAACGCCCAATTAAAATTTATAGAATGAAAATAATCTGCATCGGTCGTAACTATACCGAACATATCAAAGAGTTGGAAAACGAAAAACCAACAGATCCCGTGGTGTTTTTAAAACCAGACACGTCCATTCTTTTAAAAAAACAACCTTTTTTTATCCCCGATTTTTCAAACGATGTGCATTACGAAGTGGAGGTTTTAGTCAAGATCAATAAGATAGGTAAGTATATCGATAGAAAATTTGCCCATAAATATTATGATGAAATTGGGTTGGGAATCGATTTTACGGCACGTGATGTACAAAACGAATTGAAAGCTAAAGGATTACCATGGGAAAAGGCAAAATCCTTTGATGGGGCTGCTGTTGTTGGCAAATGGTTGCCAGTTTCAGATTTTAAAGATGTAAATGCGATTGAATTTTCTTTAAAAAAAAATGGCACGATTGCACAATTAGGAAATACAAGCCACATGCTTTGGAAAATTGATGAATTGATAGAATATGTGTCAAAATATTTTACTTTAAAGATTGGAGATATTATATTTACAGGAACTCCCGCTGGGGTTGGAAAGGTCATTACAAATGATAAACTTAAAGGATTTATAGAAGATAAGGAACTATTTTCAATAACAGTTAAATAACATGGAACAACATTACAAATTATTTAGGGTACGCGAGTTGGCCGATGGCGATGAAGATTTTATCGCATCATTGGCAGAAGCCTTTTTGGAAGAAGTGCCAGAAGATGCCGAACGACTAAAAAAAGCCGTTGCAGAAAAAGATTATCACGATGCCTACCAAGCGGCCCATAAAATGAAACCAACCATCGATTTGTTTGAATTGGGGGTGCTCGCTACATTAATAGAAGTACAGGATTGGGGCAAGTTCGAGAAAAAAGATTTAGATGTTACGTCTCAGTTAAACACGGTTATGTCTGCGGTTGATAAAGCCGTAGCCGAAATAAAATCAGACTTCAATTTATAATGTTAGCAGAGATAATCACCATTGGCGACGAGCTTCTTATTGGTCAGGTGATTGATACAAATTCTGCATTTATAGCAAAACAACTCAATAAAATAGGGGTTTCCGTATATCAAATCACGTCCGTTCAAGATGATAAAGAACACATACTTAGGGCCTTAAAAGATGCAGAAAGTCATGTGGATATCGTTATTCTTACAGGCGGATTAGGACCTACTAAAGACGATATTACAAAAAAAACCATTGCAGAATATTTTAACGACACATTAATTAAGGATGCTTCCGTATTAAAAAATATAGAGGAACTCTGGAAAAATTATGTGGGCGGTCTGCTTTTGCAAGTAAATAAAGATCAGGCTTTAGTGCCTTCAAAAGCTAAAGTATTAATGAATAAATTAGGCACCGCTCCAGGCATGTGGATGGAAAAGGATGATAAAGTTTTTATATCTCTCCCAGGTGTGCCTTATGAAATGAATGCGCTTATTGAAAATGAAGTGATTCCGAAGCTAAAGAACAAGTACAATTGCCCCTATATTTTGCATAAAACCTTATTAGTTTATGGTTTGGGAGAAAGTGCTTTGGCAGAACGCATTGAAGCTTGGGAAGACGCCTTGCCAAAGCATATTAAATTAGCCTATTTACCAAGTTTAGGAAAAATGAGATTGCGTCTATCCACAAAAGGATTTGTTGTACAAGAAGTTCACAAAAGCGTTCAAGCCGAAATAGACAAAGTGTTGCCTTTAATAAAAGATGAATTTGCAGGTTTTGAAGAAGAAGATGGTTCGGTTGAGGTAGTTATCGCCAATCAATTAACCAAATTGGGCAAAACGTTGGCCATCGCCGAAAGTTGTACAGGAGGTATGGTAGCAGAGCAATTTACGGTGCATCCGGGCGCATCAGCCTACTTTAAAGGAGGCGTTGTTACCTACGCAACCGAATCAAAAATAAGTGTTTTGGGAGTTTCAAAAGCAGATATCGACACTTTTTCGGTGGTAAGTTCACAAGTTGTAGAGTCCATGGCGGTAAATGCATTGCGGTTATTCCAGTCAGATTATGCCATTGCAACTACCGGAAATGCGGGACCTACCAAAGGGGATTCCCAAGCAGAAGTAGGTACCGTTTTTATTGCCATTGCTACTAAAAATACAGTGTATTCCGAAAAATTTATGCTAGGAAACCACCGCATCAAAGTGATAAGCAAAGCAGTAAATAAAGCACTTGAAATGCTCCTAAAAGAAATTTTTAAAAATTGATACTGTTTAAGTTGTCATAATATAAAGAATTTGTATATTTGCACCTCGATTTTAAGCAACAAAGAAATTTAAAGTTATAAATAATGTCAAGAGTTTGTGAACTTACAGGTAAGAAGGCCATGGTTGGAAACAACGTGTCGCACGCAATGAATAGAACTAAACGCACATTTGATGCGAATTTGGTTAAGAAACGTTTTTACATTCCGGAAGAAGACAGCTGGATAACTTTAAAAGTTTCTACTTCTGCTTTAAAAACTATCAACAAAATAGGTATTTCCGCAGCAATTAAGGATGCAAAATCCAAAGGATTTTTAAAATAATAGCTGTATTTAATAAGCAAAAAAATGGCAAAGAGAGGTAATAGAATACAAGTAATATTAGAGTGTACGGAGCATAAGGAGTCTGGTCAAGCAGGAACTTCAAGATACATTACTACTAAAAATAAAAAAAATACGCCGGATAGAATGGAGATCAAGAAATTCAATCCCATCCTTAAGCGTATGACAGTTCATAAAGAGATAAAATAATAAGTCATGGCAAAAAAAACAGTAGCATCGTTACAAACAGCAACATCTTCCAAAAGATTAACAAAGGCTATCAAAATGGTAAAATCACCTAAAACAGGTGCTTACATGTTTGTTGAATCCATCATGTCTCCAGAATTTGCAGACGACTTTTTCAACAAAAAGTAAAAACAAGTTTTTTAAATATACAAAGCTGCTTTCTTTATGGGAAGCAGCTTTTTTATGTTTATATTTGAAACGTTTCTGCCATACTAGCAGTAAAAATTAACGGTAGGGATTTTGCAATATCAATTTGGGCGTTACCTTTATCCTGAAACAAGTTCAGGAACCAGGTCGGGCTTTCAGCTATATCTTTTTAAAACGTCATTGCGAGGACAAAGGACGTGGCAATCTGCCAATTTTTAGTTCTAGCAATGGTTTATTTTTTATAAGTGTTTTAAAAAGGATGCCGCTTTAATCCCTAACGCAACCACCTCGGTTTTATCCTTTTTATTAAAAATAAAGCCAACACGAAGGAAATTAACAGTAAAAAATCCTTCCCTTAAAAAGGGAAGAGCTTGTGCCGAATTCTCGGTATGGATTGATTTCGAGAAAACGGAATGAAGACGGAAGGGTTTTATAGATCCAAAGTCTAAAACAAATAAACAACCAACAAACCAAATTAAAAAAATGAGTTTTTTTAAAAAAATATTTTCCTCAGAAAAAAAGGAAACCCTCGATAAAGGCTTAGAGAAATCCAAAACCAGTTTTTTCGACAAATTAGGTAAAGCCGTAGCGGGAAAATCCAAAGTAGATGATGCCGTTTTGGATAATCTGGAAGAAGTTTTAGTTTCCAGCGATGTTGGCGTCAATACAACCCTCAAAATTATTGAGCGCATTGAAGCCCGTGTTTCAAAAGATAAATATTTGGGAACCGATGAGCTGAACAGCATTCTTCGTGAAGAAATCGCAGGCTTGTTAAGCGAAACCAATTCTGGCGAGGAAACCGAATTTTCAATTCCGCACCCGCCTGCCGATAAGGCAGGATATAAAAAGCCGTATGTTGTTATGGTGGTTGGTGTTAACGGCGTTGGTAAAACCACCACCATAGGTAAAATGGCTTACCAATTTAAAAAGCAGGGATACAAGGTAGTGTTAGGTGCAGCCGATACTTTTAGGGCTGCTGCGATAGACCAACTTCAAGTTTGGGCAGACAGAGTAGGCGTGCCGTTGGTAAAACAATCCATGGGTTCCGATCCTGCTTCTGTGGCGTTTGATACCTTAACAAGTGCCGTAACCCAAAATGCCGATATAGTCATTATAGATACCGCTGGCCGTTTGCATAATAAAGTAAACCTCATGAACGAGCTTACCAAAGTAAAACGCGTCATGCAAAAAGTGGTTGACAATACCCCTAACGATGTGTTATTGGTTTTAGATGGTTCTACAGGTCAGAATGCATTCGAACAAGCAAAGCAATTTACAGCAGCAACCGAAGTCACATCATTAGCGGTTACAAAACTAGACGGAACCGCAAAAGGTGGTGTGGTAATAGGTATTTCGGACCAGTTTAAAATACCAGTAAAATATATTGGCGTTGGCGAAGGTATTGAAGATTTGCAAGTATTTAATAAGTTTGAGTTTGTGGATTCGTTTTTTAAGTAAATAATTTTGTCCGAAGGCGGGAACCCCATGGTGCTTTAACCTAATTGTCATTGCCATTACTATTATCCTAAAACCAACACCAACTTCAAACATAGTATTGCCAATTATTAATGGTTCTAGCAATCATAAAAGGCAAAACAATGTCACAAAACAATCTTCATAATGGGAAAGACCAACTTCGATATGTTGCCGGTACAGATGCAAAAGTGGCCTAAAATAGACGATAGTAAATTGGCAGTGAAGCATCTGGAAAGGAAATTAGAACTATGTTTTTAGGATAAAACCATAGTTAGATTTGACCAATTTTTTTACATAACAAATAGAACTCATTTAAAGTTATTACGCTTTTTTATTTTGTGACCCCGACAGGATTCAAACCTGTAACCCTCAGAGCCGAAATCTGATGCGCTATTCAATTGCGCCACGGGGCCTTTATTTGGAATAATATTAAATTTAAGACAATTTAGCCTTTACCATATTGGAAATGGTTTTCCCTTCGGCCTTTCCAGCAAGTTCTTGACTTACTGCGCCCATAACTTTACCCATATCTTTCATACCTACCGCTCCCAACTTCTTAATGGTATCTTCAACTACTTGTGCAATAGCTTCTTCGCTCATGGCTTCAGGTAAAAACTGATTGATGACCTCGGCTTCTGCCAATTCCGGTGCTGCTAAATCTTCCCGTCCTTGTTCAATATATATGGCGGCGCTGTCTTTACGTTGCTTTACTTGCTTTTGAAGTATTTTAAGCTCTTGGTCTTCGGTTAATTCCTCTTTCGCTCCAGTTTCTGTTTGCGCTAATAGAATAGCCGATTTTACCGCCCGTAATGCCGTTAAAGCGGTTTGGTCTTTTGCTTTCATGGCTTCCTTTAAAGCCGTCATGATATTATCTTGTAAACTCATGGTGTGATTTTATTAGAATGCGAATATAAAACAAATTTAAGTACATGACAAAAAATTAGATTGACCTTCTGTAAATGGTAATAATCCCACTGAAATTGAGACCTGTCAGGTTTTTAAAACCTGACAGGTCTGGAACACATGAGATTATTAAACTGCTG
>NZ_JBFVFE010000095.1:0-8777 GCF_052728615.1 Mariniflexile sp.
AAATGGAATGAACGTATCAGAAGCGTTGAAACTTATCGCTAAAAATGAATTTCAGTTTGAAAACTGATTAGTTACGAAAACAATTTTAGGTTTCCTGTAAAAATTATTCTTATTAAGAATAATTACGACATAAAACAAAATGATATTAAAAATGGTGGAAAGGTTGTTTGGCAAGATCCTCGTGGAAATTCTTTTAAAATTGCTAACGAATTAAAAATAGACGCACTGAATTTAAAAAATATTGAATTCTTAGCTGTATTTCTCCATGAGTGTGGACATATTGAAGATAGTCAAAATTTAAAAATAATCTTTAAGAGTAAAGAATCTGAACTATCTGCATGGAAACATGCCTATAAATCATTTAATGAACAAAAACCGTCAAACAAAGATTCTAAATTGTTTTTAAAAAAAATGGAACAATCACTTGCTACCTATGAAATAACGACAGAATCAATCATAGAGTAAAATTGCAAAGATGAAAATAAATATACCCCCGCTACCGCTAAGCTCTGCTTAGTGGCGTACCGAGTAAGCAGTTCCATCTTTTAATAAAAATTTTGTTCTAGCTAATAAGCTCTGCTTAGTGGCGGCAACAGTAAGCAAACTCAACCTAAAAACCCAGTACTATCAATCTCTAAAACCGTATGGTCGTCCTGAAAGTTTCTTGCACTAGAATATTTCCAATCTATAGGATTAGTTACAAAACCGCTTTCCACAGGATTATTATGAATGTAATCTATTTTTTGCTTTATAACAGCCTCAGTCCATAATTCGATAGGCTGGTTATGATGTTGCCAAAATTGATATTTAGAACCATTCGTTTTCCTTTTTGCTTCACGTTCAAAAAACCATAACAAATACTCTTTTCTACTTTCTTGCGGATTATTCTCAATGGCTTCAATGAGTTTCTTTGCAGTAAAACTTTTAAAATCTCTTAATAATCCATCAGGGTCGTCATTATTCGATCTAAAAATTAAGTGTACATGACTTGGCATAAAACAAAAAGCAAACAACTCCATACCTTTCTTTGCCCTGCAATAGTTTATACTTTCTACTAATACATCAAAGTAAATATGCCTTGTAAAAACATCTAACCAATATACCGTAGCGAACGACACAAAGTATACCCCAGATTTATTATGGAATTTATAGTTTCTACTCATAAGTCTAAAATACAAAAAGCTTTTACATCCTATACATTCTGGATTGTAAAAGCTTTTATTTTTCTTACTCTTACCGCCACTAAGCAGAGCTTAGCGGTAGTATTTAGAAAAAATGCTAGGTTTATTGAATTTATATTTTCTCTTCAAACTCAGCACAATCAATTCTAATTTCAGAATTTAGCAACTCTTTTTCTAACAGATTACAATAATCTTTATCTTGATTTTTTTGATGAAATTTACAAGCGTAGCAAGTACGTTGTACCGTTAAAACACCAATTTTATTGAGTTGATAAATAAGATTGCTAATGGTTTTAAAAAGTGTGTTTAAATCGGATTCATCCGTTTTTTTAAGTTGTGTTTTTATAGGAAGCGCAAAATTTTCGGTTTCAGAAACGATATGTTTTCCTTCGTTGGTTAATTGAATGGCGTAACTTCTGCTATCTGAAGTTGAAACTGTTTTTTCGATGAACCCTTTGTTTATCAAAACCCGAACCGCATCGCTTATGGTTGGCTTTGTTAGGTTGAATTCTTTAGCTAAATGGGTAACGTTGCAAAATCCAATTTTATGATAGGCAATAAAAATAAGTATTTGAATTTGAATGGGGCTCAACCCTAAAACCTTTGCTTTTTCCCAAAGCAGCACTTTAAAAGCTTCCGAAATACGTTCTAAACCGGCAACTATTTTGTTGGATAGATCGGTTTCTTGATTGTTTGGGTCAAATAAAGGACTGTTCATATATAAACTGCCAAATTAAGATTGTTTTACAAAGTTAGTAATCCTAATTAAATTAATTGCAGTTTTGCATTTCAATAATGTAGAAACCATTGGTTTTTATTTCTTCAATTATAGCATCGGAAGCCTGTTCGATATGACAAAATTTACACTCGTTTGATGTTAATGTGCCTGTTTTAAAAGGTTTGCTTTTTAAGTAAGTAGCGCCAAATTGAAAAATGGTTTCTTCATTTTTTAAATCGCTCGGTACAAGAATATCAAAATGCATTATTTTGTCTTGTTCTCTTTTTACATAGGTGTCCCAAACTGATACTTTCATAGTTTAATGAATAAATTTAAGGTTAGGATTCCTATAATATTAGGGAATCCTAACCTTATGTGTGAAAAAATTAACCTTTAACATCTTGCATGGAAGCGCCAAAGTTTATGTGCAATACGTTTCCGGTTGGAGTTACTAGGGCAGGAACCGATTTAACACCTTTTTTTTCTGCTTCATCAATTCTAGATTTGTCGTTGCCAAAGTGTACTATTTCTACATTGTTAGCACCTATTAATGCGATGATGTCGTGTTCTGCACTTAGGCATACAGGACACCCCGCGTGATAAAAAACTGATTTACTCATGGTTTTAAGTTTTAATTAAAGCACTATTGCAATACAAATATAGTAAGGAATCCTAACAAAATAAAATATATCTGAATATTTATTAAATGTATTAGGAGAAATAAGGGACTAGGTTTGTTTAGAATCTAAATAATCGCCTAAATTTTGTAAAGAATTATCCCAGAATTGTTCATAGAATTTTAACCATTTATTGACTTCTTTGAGTTTATTTGGATTAGCATTACAAAAACGTTCGCGTCCTTGTGTATCTATATGCACCAAACCTGCATCTTCAAGGGTTTTAATATGTTTGGTAACCCCTTGTCGGGTCATTTCAAACTGGGTGGATATTTGGGTAATGGATAATGCTGAGGTTGAAATAACCAAGGCGTGAAAAATTTCACGCCTTGTAGGATCTGCAATGGCTTTAAATAGTTTGGTTATTCTATCCTGCATGTACTGTTTCTTTTAAATAATCGGTTAATAAATTGATGCAGCCATCCCAACCACCATTAAAGCTTTCGAACATTTTTATGGCTGTTTCGCCTTCATAATTCGAAATTCCGGAATGTTCTAAATAAAGTTTAGTGCCTTCTTTAACCGTTTCTAAAACCCATGTTACGGTTGTTTCTACATTGGTGTTTTGTGCCACCCAGGTATAAGTTAATGTGTACGGATTTGCAGCTTTCACTTCGCCGTTAATAGTTATACAACCTTTGTCTTCACTCGCGGTAAAAGTATACTTGTATCCTTTTTCAGCCTTAAAATCGGCTTTAATAAACCAAGTAGAGATTTCTTCGGCTTTAGAAATGGCATTCCAAACTTTGTCTATGTCATGGTTAAATACGGTTTCTTTTTTAATGATGTCTTTCATGTCTATTCGTTTTTAGATTAATGAATACGCAGCTTGTTGGTTGCTAAATTAAAAAGATTAAATTCATTACGCAACTTTTTAGTTGCTTATTTTGAGTTTGGTTGGAGTTAGCCTTTGCGCAAAGGATTACTCATTAGTTAATATTTTTATATTATGGAAATCGTGAATGCTTCGCATTTGAAGCGGCATCCTTTTTGTGAAGCTTTTGGTGATGTGAACATGATTTATGTAAATGCTAAATGTTTGATGAGACCCCGAAACAAGTTCGGTGCTGCTTCGCAGAAAGATACAGCGAATAGCCTGGTTTATGCGCGCAAAAAACCTATAATAGCGCAAAACAATGTTAGTATAAAGAAAACAAATTGTTACCTTGTAAGCTTTAGAGAAAATTTTGACTAATTTTGTATTGTTAAAATAGAACACGAATTAAAATATAGATATTATGGCATTAGAAATAACAGATGCAACGTTTGAGGAAACAGTGTTAAAGAGCAGTAAACCGGTTTTGGTCGATTTTTGGGCAGCTTGGTGCGGACCCTGTAGAATGGTAGGGCCCATTATTGAACAAATAAGCGAAGAATACGAAGGAAAAGCGGTTGTTGGCAAGGTGGATGTAGATGCAAACCAAGAATTTGCTGCAAAATATGGCGTGCGTAACATACCTACGGTTTTGGTTTTTCAGAACGGTGAAGTCGTTGGGCGTCAAGTTGGTGTGGCTCCAAAAAACGCTTATACTGAAGCGATTGATGCGCTTTTGTAATAGATACAGAAAAAGAAAACCAAAAAGGTTTGCCGTTATGGTAAACCTTTTTTTATTTTAGATGAAAATTAAAAAGAATATGAGTGATAAAATAAAAGTTCAAGATGCTATTGATAGCAAATTGATAGAGCAACGTAAAGTGTTTTTATGGGGACAGGTTGATGATAGATCTGCTAAACATGTGATTGATAGATTGATGTATTTAGATGCTTTGGGCACCAACGATATACATCTATATATTAACAGTCCTGGTGGTTATGTAACCTCGGGGTTTGCCATTTACGATTGCATCAAATCGTTAAACAGTCAGGTTTCTACTATATGTACAGGGTTTGCCGCTTCTATGGGTTCTATAATTCTTTCTGCTGGCACAAAAGGAAAACGTTTTATTCAACCCCACGCCCGTGTGATGATCCATCAACCTAGTGGTGGTGCCAATGGACAGGCCAGTGATATTGAAATTACGGCAAAGGAAATTGTATTGACTAAAGAATTAAGCGCAAAACTATTGGCCGAGAATTGTGGCCAGACTTTTGAAAAAGTAATGAAGGATTTTAACCGTGACCATTGGATGGGCGCTGAAGAATCGGTGCAGTACGGGATTGTGGATGGGGTAGCCCTCTAACCCCCGAAGGGGGGATTCTCACTTTTGTGGGAAATTGGAGCGAATAATTTTAACAAATTTTTGAAATAATATTTTTTGCATATGAGTGTTCCTCCCTTTCGGGGAGGCTAGGTGGGGATGAACATACAAAACGAACTAAACAAAACAGAGGGTTTTAAAAACCTTGAACTACTTGCAAAACAGGTGGTCGAGGGTTTTATTGCGGGCTTGCATAAAAGTCCGTTTCATGGTTTTTCTGCGGAATTTGCGGAACATAAAATATATAATAAAGGGGAAAGTACGCGCCATATCGATTGGAAGTTGTTTGCAAAAACAGAAAAGCTTTACACCAAGCGTTATGATGATGAAACCAATTTGCGCTGTCATATCATTATAGATAACAGTAGCTCGATGCATTACCCAGAAATGCGTTCGTTTTCTATAGAAAACCTAAATAAAATAGCATTTTCGGTTTTGGCAGCCTCCTCCTTGATGCAGATTTTAAAAAAGCAAAGAGATGCCGTTGGTTTGAGTATTTACAGTGATGCGTACGATTATTACGCACCAGAAAAAGGGAGCGAGCGCCATCATCAAATGTTGTTGAACCATTTAAGTGAAGCGGTTGTTCCAAAACATATAAGCACACAAACCGAGACTTATAAATACCTGCACGAAATAGCAGAGAAAATCCATAAACGGTCTATGATTTTTTTGTTTACCGATATGTTTCAAACCAATGAAGATGAAGAAAAGTTATTTGAAGCACTTCGGCACTTAAAATATAACAAGCATGAAGTTGTTCTGTTTCATGTGTTCGACAAGCAGAAAGAATTGAATTTTGAATTTAGCAATAAACCCAAACGTTTTATTGATATTGAAACAGGCGAGCACATTAATTTGTATGCCGATGCCATTAAGGAAAATTACAGTAAAGCCGTTGCCAATTATTTTGAAGCCTTAAAATTAAAATGCCTGCAATATAGAATAAAATATGTAGAGGCCGATGTGAACGGAAATTTCAATAACATCCTCACAACTTATATGTTAGAACGTAAAATCTTTGTTTAAGCCCCACCCGACCTCCCCAAAGGGGAGGAGATTAAATAAACTATAATAATATGGGGATTAAATATTATAAAAAAAACACAAAAAAAGGTTTGACATATTAAAAAAAGGCGTGTATATTTGCAACCGCAATAATGCAACGGTCTGGTAGTTCAGTTGGTTAGAATGTCGCCCTGTCACGGCGAAGGTCGCGGGTTCGAGTCCCGTCCAGACCGCTAAAAGCTCTCAATTTCTTGGGAGCTTTTTTCTTTTTTTGATGATGTTAAGTGATTGAATGTGAGTATTTAATAAGGATTCATAGACTTTAATCAAAAAATATATTTCAAATATTTGTGCTGAGTTTGTGCTGCATTTTTTTTGTTAAAAATTCAATTTTACATGATTTAATTTAAATGGAGTCCTAATTTTTGGTCTTAATAAATTAGAACTCATCTTGACTTTTTCTATTTCCTAAAAAATGGCTGAAATTCGCCCATATTTCGTCTATTTTCTTATACGTAGCGATGCTATGCCTCTCAAAAATAGTCTCATCTGAACATCCCGATATATCGGGATTCGGTTAAAAACAAAAAATCAAGATGGGTTCATAGTGTAAAAAATGCCACTAGATTGAAAATGATTAACAAGGACAAAACACAAACTATGTTAAAGGAATATCTACAAAAACAAGGCCATGCCAATAAGGTAATACCGACCTATATCATGACCCAAAACCAATTTGCTGAAAGGTGCATCAACTATGGAACAAACTGAGCGCAGTTGTAGGATAATCTTCAGGATTAAATCCGAAAACTTCAATTGAAGTCCAAAACCAAGCGCAAAGGCAAAAGCGGATATTTTTTTGATAGAAATAATTGGGTTGGCATTGCGTGGCAATCAATCATAATTTATATATTGCAGATAGGAATAAACGTTCTTTAAAATAATTTTTTGGAAGTGATTTGAATTAAAATTTCTAAATTTGTATTTATGATTACTCAACAACAAATAGACATCATTATCAATACCTTAAAACCGTTTAAGCCAAGTAAAATTGGAGTTTTTGGTTCATTTTTGCGTGGTGAAAACACTGATGAAAGTGATATTGATATTTTGTATTCTTTTGAAGAAGCTATTGGATTGTTCAAATTAATTAAAATCAAGAATGATTTAGAGCAAAACCTAAAACTGAAAGTTGATTTGGTTTCGGAAAAATATGTGCATTCCAAACTTAAACCAAAGATATTGAGTGATTTAAAAGTGATTTATTTACAAACAAATTAGGGCCATTAACTCAGTTGGTTCAGAGTGTTACCTTGACAGGGTAGAAGTCACTGGTTCGAATCCAGTATGGCCCACATCATTCGAAAAATCTGTGTAGATATACAGATTTTTTAATTCTAGAAAAAGCAAAGCTTGCTTTAAGGTTTTTGTAGAATTAAAAAATCAAATGCGCTAGCATTTGGATTTCTCAATTGCAGAAGCGGGTTTAAATGGATATGCAATCCAGTATGGCCCACATAAATAAAATCATTTATTATTAGTAATACGAATCAAGAGTTAAAATATTGTAATTATTCAGCCGACTGAAAATTGGATTACGCGCTTGACTTAGGGGCGTTAGCCCTGTAGTATTAGTAGTATAAAAATGAGGCATGATGATAAATTAGGGGCGTTAGCCCTGACATCTTTAATAAAATAATGTGTACGTGTTTGCCATGTTTATTGAATTTCAGGGCTATGTGTTTTTTGTTCATTATCGTGTTATTTTATGAAGATAACAGGGCTACGCCCCTTTTTATTTAATTAACGTTTGGTATCTACGATGATTTTAGGGCTAACGCCCCTAATATTGTCTTATAAGTCGTAATGGATTTTAATCTTTTCAACACTTGATTCGCATTAGTAAGTATCATTTTTTACCATTTCAAAACTCATCTATTATTAAAAAAAAGCCCATTTACATAGTATTTTGCAATTAACTCTGCGGTATTTTTACAACCTGACTTACTTAAAATGTTTCTTTTGTGCGTATTAATGGTATGTGGTGATATAAATAAACGATTAGCAGTTTCTTTAAATGTCATTCCTTGTGCCAATAGTTCGATAATTTCTTTTTCTCGTTTAGAAAACACATCTTTAAATGACATGTTTTTTAAACCGTGACTATCTTTAGCTACAATAGCATAACTCCCAGAGCTTTTTGCGTAATGAAAGGATGGTTTTTTTGTACTTATGAAAGATATATTATGGTTAATTGGAATATTTAGGTGCGTAATATCAATATGAACACATAATGATTGTTCAATTTTACCATCATCCGATGCCGTAAAAACGGATGCTTGGTGCAAAATGGTTCTGTAAGCGCCGTCAGCATGCTTTATACGCATAATATACACACTTTTGTAAATGAAAAAATCTTCTTTAGGGATTGTATTGAAAAAAAAGTCAAATACGAGAGTTTCCTTTTCGTTCATAGAAGCAAGATCTTCAGGATGCATTTTTTCAAAGATTTTTTTCATTGTAAAGTCCTTAGGTTCAATGCCTAAAGTATCCATAACACCTTCATGGACATAATCCATGGTAATATTCTCAAAATTTAAAACGAAATAGTAAAAACTCCCTACAGCAAATAAGGAAGCAATATGATCTATAATTTCTAAAAGAAGCTCCTTCTTTTTGGGTTGATAAATGGTGTTTTCTTTATTCCAAACACTAAAAACTTTGTCGCCATCATCTTTATTCATGTGTTCTAGACATTTGAGATTGATTGAAATTTACGATTATACTTATGAGTTGAATACAGCTTCATCTATTATTAAAGAATAGCCCATTTACATAGTATTTTGCAATTAATTCTGCGGTATTTTTACATCCTGACTTACTTAAAATGTTTCTTTTGTGCGTATTAATGGTATGAGGTGATATAAATAAACGATTAGCAGTTTCTTTAAATGTCATTCCTTGTGCCAATAGTTCGATAATTTCTTTTTCTCG
>NZ_JBFVFE010000096.1:0-8597 GCF_052728615.1 Mariniflexile sp.
AATTCACTCCTTTAAAAATATTTCTTTCTGCCATTTGGCAAAAATAATCAATTGCGACCTAAACGCCTATACCTATTGTTTTTTAAAGGTCATACCTGCCTACCGGGAGGTTCATTGGCGGTTACGACCAATTTTCGGTCATGCTCATTTCATAAATTATTATTTTGCAATATGGATGTAAATAATGAATGCCATTCTGACATTATAACTTCTGGCAAGTACATTTTAGCTTTTAATCGGGCACTTTTTCCCATAAAACAGCGTAATTCAAAATCGTCTATAAGAGTCTTCAATTTTTCTGTAAATTGATTTATATTGCCATTTTCTACCAGGAATCCATTTAGATTGTTATCAATAATATCTTTTGGACCGCTAGGGCAATCAAAAGATACGCAGGGTAATCCACAAGCCATCGCTTCAATTAAAACCATCCCAAAACCCTCTGAACGAGAAGACATAGCATATAAAGATGATTCTAAATATTTGCTTTGGATGTCTCTAATAGGAGGAGAAAAGAAAACAGAATCAGATAAGCCAAGTGTTTTTGCTAATTTAATATGTTGTTGGTCAGGGTCTATTTTGCCAAATACTTCTAATTTCCATTCTGGGTATAGTTCAGAAATGGTTTTCCAGCTTTTTAAAAGCCTATCATACCCTTTTTGAAACCCGTGATTTCCAACTGTTATTACTTTTTTATTATTTAGATTAGATTGTGTTTTTGGATAAAAAGATAAAGGGTTGGGAATCACCTTTAAATTTTTTAATGTCCATTCTTTAGTATTTTGATTTGTTAAAACAACAAAGGCTTTATATTTTTTGGCTCCAAAATGCATTAAATATTTTTGTAGCCTAAACTTAGCTCTATCGAAAAGATTTAAATAATCCTTATTAATAGAAATGTTGATAGAAGCGTGCCTTTCGTAAATCATAGGACAAGAGTTTGAAATTATTCTAGGGATAAAAAACCCTTTAAGCCCATCATCGCAAACCAAAATAATTTCAGGTTGGACTTTGCTTACTACTTTTTGTAATCCTTGTCTATATGAAAAAAAATATTTAAGGTTTTTTCCCGAAGTTTTTATGTCATGATGTTTTATCAATTTACTAAAATCATAAAACAAAGGCATGTCACCTTGATTTAATGTGACAACATGCACCTCATAGTTTAATTGTTCAGCTAAATAACGTGTTTTTATTGACAAAACACGTTCCAAACCTCCGGGACCACAAATTTGATTTGTTATGTATAGCAATTTGATCATTTATTTTAAAGCTTCCATCAAAAATTCTTTTGAGGATTTTATTGATAAGTTTAGTTTTTTTTGTACCAATGTATAATCTATTTTATTTAACTCATGGTCTTTAACCATGTCCTCACTCATAATTAATAAATTATCCAATGCTAAATTAGAAAGTAAGTCTCTCATTCTTGTGTTAATTTTGTCATACCTATTAAAAACCACAAAATCTTTTTCAAAGATAATAGAGAAAGCCACTGCATGAAATGAATTTGAAATTACAAACTCTGCATTTTTTACTAAGTATAAAAACTTTATTGGCCCTTCCAAAAAATAATTTCTATCAGTATATTTTATTAATTCATTAACTGAGATAATTTCCCAACCATATCTTTTTTTTAAGTTTTCAGCCATTTGTTTAATTAAAGAGTTGGAGTCAAAGTCATAAATAAATATATATTTTTTTGTTTTTTTTTGAATAGGGATTAATGATTCCCATTCTGTTGGTTCCAGTAAAAAAACTGGATCAAGCACTTGGTGAGCTCTCTCAATTCCTAAATCCTCAAGTATGGATTTCCCAGATAATTCTCTTACTGAAATATGGTTAAGTCTTGACACTTTTTCTTTAACAAATTCTTTCAAATGATCTTCTAATTTATCTATAGCAAAACTTGCGGCATAGGATATTTTTAATTTATTATCTGGCACAAAATCTAAGTAAAAAGCTGGGTCTTTCCCATTCTCAAAAAATGAATTCCATATTTGGTCGCTACCACATATATAAGCATCAGCTTCTGGAACATCCAATTTTAACTCTTCATTTGATCTATATAATTTTTTTGTACTTTTGATAAACTTTAAAGAAAAATCATCAAATTCTCGTTTACGTTTTAGGCTCTTAAGTCTACTAGGAAGTTTTAGTACTAAATAAGCCAATTTTAAAACAATATTATTATATCTATCATTCGAAATCCTCCATAAATTAAAATGATTGCTTAAATAAGGAGGTTTGTAATGAATAGTTTCTGCTTCGTGCCCTAAAAATTCTAAATGTTTTAATAAGGCATATTCCTGTAAACTAGCACCGTGATTATAAACTTCATGACAGGTAATGGTTTTAATTTTCATTTATTTTAAATATTTTATATATCAAGGAGTTCATTAATTTGTGATAAAGAAATTTCTTTATCATTATTTTTTAATGAAGATAAATTTTCAACAACTTTTTCTTTTAGTTCCATATCAATTAAATAGCGTTCAATTCCATTAGCAATAGCCATTGGAGTCATATTACAAATTAAACCTGTTACTTCATTTTCAATTATTGTATAGGCTGTAGGAAAATTTGTTGTAACAATTGGTTTTTGCAAAATAGTGGCTTCTATAACTGTTAAGCCTAAGCCTTCAAATAATGAGGTTTGGGCGTAAACACAACATGATTTAATGAACGGATATGGATTTTCTTTAAAGCCTAAAAGTATAAAATACTCTTGAAGTTTCTTTTCTTTAATTATATTTTCAATCTCATGGCGTAATGGTCCATCTCCAATTACAAACCATTTTATTCTATACCCTTTCTTAACTAAAATTTCACAAGCTTCTATGGCTAGATGAAAACCTTTGGCTTTTGCTAATCGACCAACAGTAAGAATTTTAGTAATTTCTGTATCATTGTTTAGACCAGAGTTCTCAAAACTCATTTTATTTATAAAATCAACATCAGAAATATCTTTTATTATTTCAATAGATAAATCTTTGCCAATTTTCTTTAACTCATCTTTTATAGATTTTTCACTTTCTTTTGAAACACAAACTATTTTATTATAGCAGTTATAAAATTGGTAATCAAAATCTAAATTATATCCCGCATTTTTATAATCTGTATTTAGCCATGTATACTTTGCTTTTGATGAAACCTTGCTGGCAACATAATATGTGGCAAAACCTTGATTATATGCTATTGCTATATCATAACAACGTTCTAATTTAGAAAATGTGTTTTTAAATACAGACCAATGAATTTGTGCTACATGCAGCTTATTAAATTTTATTTTTTTTAAAAACCAAAATTTTATTCGACGATAAAAATTAAAAAAAGTATTAGTATTTTTATCAAGTAACATGTATTCAATATGTACATTAGAAGGAACAAATTTTTCAAACTCACCCCCTTTTTTAAATAAAATTAATTCAATATTAAATTTATTACAATCTAATAAATTTAATAATGTAACTAGGCTTTTTTCAGCACCTCCACATTGAAGCGATTCTATAACAAATACAATTTTTTGCATTTTTATTGGTTGTTGTAATACTTGTTTACGAAATGTTCTATAGAGTTATGAAAATCTTCAATTCGATCTTTAATAAGTTTTACTTCCCAATTCCACCACGCTATTTTATTTAGTTTTTCTATAACTTCTGTGCTATGCTTTATTTTAATAACTTTAGCTGGACTCCCTGTAGCTACGGCATAATCTGGTACATTTTTAGTAACTACCGAATTTGCACCAATAGTTGCACCATTGCCAATAATAACTCCAGGCATAATGAAAGCCCCCATGCCAATCCAGACATCATTTCCAATAGTAATACCTGCTTTTTGTTTTACTTGGCTTAAAACCTCTTTTTTTAAACTCCCATTGGGTAACATTAATTCATCTTTAAATAGATTATCAATTAATGGAAAATTAGTAATATTAGAAGTGGTATGAAATCCTTCGTCTACTATAAATTTGACATTATTTGCTATACTACAAAATTTTCCAATGACTAACGGCGAATCGGTCCATCTCCAAACTAAAGCTCCATTATCATAAGATTTGTGTCCTAATATAGTGTATGGGTCATTTTTTAAAAAGACAAAATCATGAATTTTAAGTGACTGTTGATAATCTATACCCAAAATTTCCCAAAGATATTTTCTTATAAAAAACTTCATTATCGGAATTTTTTAATTTTTAAAAATAAGCTGTTTAGCAATTCTTTTTCAA
The DNA here is from genome assembly GCF_052728615.1 of Mariniflexile sp. Classification (NCBI taxonomy): domain Bacteria; kingdom Pseudomonadati; phylum Bacteroidota; class Flavobacteriia; order Flavobacteriales; family Flavobacteriaceae; genus Mariniflexile; species Mariniflexile sp. Next base: position 4,232 of record NZ_JBFVFE010000096.1, read on the forward strand.
ATTTAACCATACCAAAATTGTAAATTAGAAGTAAAAATATTAAAGAGTAAATTATACTTTTAAATAAAAAATTTAACCAGCCATTTCCAGGAATAAAATTAATTATATAACCAATCCCTAATATGATAATAAATACGATTAAGGTTTTATGAAATAACTCTTTAAAAAAACGAATGATTTCCAGTTTTAAAACTTTATAATAAAATATATTCATGATATTTTGAGCAATAATCCAGCCAATGATAGTGCCAGAAATCATTCCGAGTGCACCATACTTTATAGCTAAAAAATATCCGATAATAGTACCAATTGCTAAAAATATTAAGTAAATGATTGATTTAAAAGCCACCTTATTTTGTGCTTCAATTAGAGCACCAGTAAAACCCTGAACTAATGGTATGGTGTATGCTAACATAATCATTAATGCGATAATATATGAATCGTAATATGATTCACCAACCCAAAGAAACACAAATTGTTTACCATAAAGAAAAAAGGCTCCAAGAATATATATTAATACAATAAAGGAAACTCTACCAATTTTAATCATAGTATTTGTAAGCTCAGAAGCTGAAGCATTGTTCACTGTCATTTGAGTTGCTCTTGGAAGAAATACTCCCATTATCGCTGATGAAAATGCACCATAATAACTGCCCAATGTTAGCCCAATTGCATATATAGCTAACACTTTGGGATATACAATATTACCAAGAACTATATGACCAGATCTCCATTGAAACTGAGCAACAATACCATAAACAAAAATCCAAACAGAATAACTGAAAATTTGTTTTAAAAATTTAGACTTAAATTCATGAAGCTTGAAACGTACGTTTAATTTATTAAATACATAATACGCTTCAATACAAATAAACAATATATTGAACGCAGTATCAATAATTACTAATGCAATGGCTTTGCCACCCATTGTGAGTACGGCAACCACAACGGCTGTTCTTAAAACATATCGAATGATATTAACCGTTTTTGGGAATACAAAAACCTCATAACCAGAACAAATACCTACAAAACTGCCACCTGGCAAACCAATAGCCAAATTAAATATCAATAAAACATAAATGGTTTTAGCTATTTGTATTTCTTCAGCGTTTAGCTTGGTAAAGTAGGTATCAATATACCCGTAAAAGCTAAACCCAATAATAACAATTATTATTGAGATGCACAGATAAATTAACATGGTAGTTGCTAAAAAATTCTCTTCCCCTTTTCTGTCATTCTCTGCTCGATACTTTGCTACAAATCTGACAATCGTGTTGTTTAGCCCTAAGTCCAAAACAGAGATGGTTCCCACTAAGGCGCCAATAGCTGTATATACGCCGTATTCAGCATTACCAATATGGTTTAAAATGAAGGGGGTTATAAAAAGACCAACCATATTTGTTAAAAAAATAGTAATATAATTAAGAAAAGCTCCTGTTTTTATTTGACTCACAATACTCTTTATTTGGTTTAAATTAAATAGCGTTACAGTCTTCCATTCACTTGTACCTTCAAAACCCCTTTTACATCGTATAAAATACCATTAGGATTTAGTAATGCAGCTAGGTTTATTTTAAGAAACTCTTTATGGGCAACCGTTAAAACAATGGCATCAAAAGTACCTTGTGGTATTTTTTGTATGGTTTTTAAACCATATTCATGCATGACTTCTTCAGGATTCGCCCAAGGGTCGAAAATAGTGACTTCCGTTCCATAACTTTTTAGTTGATTAATCACATCTACTGCTTTGGTGTTGCGCACATCAGGACAGTTTTCCTTAAAGGTGATTCCTAAATTTAGAATTTTAGCTCCTTTAATACGGATATCGTTTTGTACCATTAACTTAATGATCTCTGAAGCTACATATTGCCCCATACTGTCATTAACACGTCGCCCTGCCAATATAATTTCTGGGTGATAACCTACTTCCTGCGCTTTTTGTGCTAGATAATATGGATCTACACCTATACAATGCCCACCTACTAGACCCGGCTTAAAGGGTAAAAAGTTCCATTTGGTGCCAGCAGCTTCCAATACTGCATGCGTATCAATAGCCATCAAATTGAAAATTTTGGCCAATTCATTGACGAAGGCAATATTGATATCGCGTTGCGAATTTTCAATCACTTTCGCCGCTTCAGCTACTTTAATAGTAGGAGCGAGGTGGGTGCCTGCGGTTATCACAGAGGCATACAACTCGTTTACTTTTTTGCCAATTTCTGGCGTGGAGCCTGCTGTTACTTTAAGGATTTTATCTACGGTATGCAATTTATCGCCCGGATTGATGCGCTCTGGTGAGTAGCCCGCAAAGAAATCCTGATTAAATTTTAAACCACTTACTTTTTCTAAAACAGGGATACAGTCTTCTTCTGTGGCTCCGGGATATACCGTGGATTCATAAATAACGATATCTCCCTTTTTAAGGACTTTTCCAACGGTTTCACTGGCTTTGTACAATGGTGTTAAATCTGGTCGGTTGTTTTTGTCAATAGGGGTAGGGACCGTGATGATATAATGATTACAATCTTTAATGGCATCTAAATCACACGAACAATATAATCCGTTTGAATTATCGGGATTCTTTTTTAATACTGCGGTTAAAAGATCTTCCTCAACTTCAAGTGTTACATCCTTTCCAGAAAGTAATTCATTGACACGTTTTTCATTAATATCAAAGCCAACTACATTGTATTTTGTAGCGAACAACCTGGCTAAAGGCAATCCTACATAGCCTAAACCGATGATGGCTATTTTTATATCTTTCATTTTGGGTGTTGTTTTATTGCCTATTGCTTATTTGTTGAATTGTTTATTCGTTTATGGGTCTTCGACAGGCTCAGACTGACATTGGGCGTTGTTTATTAGTTTATCACCGTTACCGATACAATTTTCTTATACTTGGAAAATCACTTGAACTGATGTTTTGTGTTGTTTATTTGTTTATGGCTGTTCATGATGTGATTTTTACTATTCATTTCTAACACTATTCACTACTCACTCAAAATTATTTTAAATGTTCCCAATACCAGACAACAGCTTCTTTTAAACCTGCGCTGATATTGTATTGCGGGTTATAATCTAAAAGGCGTTTTGCTTTTTCGATGGATGCTAGGGAGTGCGGGATATCGCCCACGCGATTTTCGCGATGTTTTATTTCTATAGTTTTTATACTGGCATCAAACTCCGACAAATAGGTTTTTAACAAGGTGGCCAGTTCCAGTAAGGTGGTTCTATCGCCATAAGCGACGTTGTAAACCGTATTCAGGGCGTCTTTATTTTCCGTGGTTAGGGCATTGATGTTCATTTGCACCACGTTGGCTATGTAGGTAAAGTCCCTAGAATAACTGCCATCACCATTGATGATGGGCGATTCATGATCAATAAATTGTTGTACAAATTTAGGGATGACTGCGGCATAGGCACCATTTGGGTCCTGTCTTTTTCCGAAAACATTAAAATATCGAAGCCCTATAGTGTCAAAGTTATAAGTAGTGTGGAAAATATCGGCATACAATTCATTGACGTACTTGGTAATGGCGTAAGGCGATAACGGTTTCCCAATCGTATCTTCAACCTTTGGCAACGCTTCATGGTCGCCATACGTGGATGAACTGGCAGCATAAACAAAGCGTTTAACGCCGGCATCCCTGGCGGCGACCAGCATATTTAAAAATCCGGACACATTGACATCGTTAGTGGTAATGGGATCGTTTATAGATCGGGGCACAGAACCAAGAGCCGCTTCGTGCAACACATAGTCTATATTTAAACACGCCTTTTTGCAATCTTCAAGATGCCGTATGTCGCCTTCCACTAATTTAAAATTCTGGTTTTGAAGAAAGGGTTCGATATTGATGCGCTTACCCGTTGAAAAATTATCCAAACAGACCACCTTTACATGCTGGTTCAATAGCACTTCGCACAGATTGGAGCCAATAAAGCCCGCTCCTCCAGTAACGAGTATCTGTTTTCCTTTTAATAGTTTGGATTGTTGGTCGGTCATTTAAATTTGGGGTTTTAATTAACTGCAGGCAAAGATGTGAAAAATATATTTAATAGGTTCAGTAATTATATCAAGGTCATGATTTTCCCGATGAAATTCAAAACCATGCAGAAATATGGGATGAACCAATAGCTTGGATGCGATTAATAATAATAAATCTGAATTGGTTTAAACTTTTTTGATTGAAGCGGATTCTATATATAAACGTCAGTGCAAACGCTTTTATGGACTTAATGATCTTTGTGGACCCGATAGGCCATTGGAAGAGCCTCCGCACAATAGCGCATGTAGTTGATATTCGGTTGCTTTATGTCAAATTCGGGTTGTTCAGTGAAAGAAACTGAAAAACAACTTTGGCACCTG
>NZ_JBFVFE010000097.1:0-8308 GCF_052728615.1 Mariniflexile sp.
TTCACTCCTCTAAAAATATTTGATTCTGCCATTTGGCAAAAATAACTTATTGCGACTTAAACGCCTATACCAATAAATTAATAAGCTTGTGATTTGTTAAGATATATTCAATAATCAAGAAAAACAGATTATGATAAGGAGACTAATTTTAAAGAATAAAAGTTATGACAGATAAAAAACGAAGAACATTTTTAAAGAATTTAGGTTTAGTAGGAGGAGCATTGGTAACAACACCAGCAATGTGTCTTGTCACGTTGTTAAACAATACATACTTAATTAAGAATTCTAAATTTAGCTTTAAATATCTTAATATCTTGCTTGATAATTAAAATACAATTATATTTATTACTCCTTTAAATATAGGTAAAACAAAACAAAAGTTCTTATCAAATAAGTTACCTATTCGGTTACCAAGTTGTAAATAGATGTGTAACTATTTGAATACTAAAAATATATGGTTAGTAGGTTCTACCTGCCACCCCGACTTTTAGGGTATCAATTGATATCAAAAGAATGTTAATTTATTGAAATTCAGTATTTTAATTTTTTTTTGAATTCATTTGTATCCATTTGAGTACAAATATGAAGGTGTCCTATTAGGTGTCCTGTTTTTAGGAAATAATGTCCTAAATTTGTGCTTATAGTGACACCAAAATTTCGTACAGTTCCAGAAGCAAATGTGTTTTCCGTTTTACTAGTATGATATTCTAAAATATTTTGGAGTGTCTTGGAGTTTTCATCTTCACCCAAATAAATTTCCTTTATCAATTTTGCCGTGATAAGTTCTCCTTTGAATTTTAAATCTTGGTAGCATTGAAAAAGTTGTGTTTGCACCTGAGCCAAATACTGGTTGATTTGTCGAGCCTCCCTTGAATTACCTCGTGCCTTCTTTTTGGTACTGTCCCATAGTTGTAAAGGAATTTTCCTTTTCAAGCTTATGTCAATTCGTTTACCGTTTACTGTAATCCTTGCATAAAGTGGCGCTTCGTTATTGATTGCTTTAGAACTTTGCACTAAAAATAGTGTTTAAAAAGTGTGTTTTGTACGCATAGTTGTCGTCTTTAAATTATTAAACATTTATCGAGACAAAAGTCAAATCAACTATTCTAATTCAATGAAGTAATTTGATCAAAGTGTGGGCTAAGCACACACTTTGAAAAAAGGTATCCTTTTAGCACACATTTAAAATCAAATCAATTCAAATCTTATGTACTCCTAAAAACCTGAAAACCATGTAAATCATAAGACTTACATGGTTTTGTTGCTAATTATATTAGCTTTTAGTGACCTCGACCGGATTTAAACCCATAAGTCTATTTATATTCAATAGAAGTTTTAAAATATTATCTAAAAAAACAGAATTTAATACTCCTATTGAAATGACTCACAAAAAAATTGAAATGACTCACAAAAAAGAAGAGGTTAGCGAAATAGTTTAGCCCCCAATAAGTTCGGAGTGATATTTTAAATTTCCATAAAAGTAAAAAAGCAAAATCAATAAACTTACAATCCGCTAAACAAATAAACATTTTAAACGTAACTTTGCACACTTATTTACAAAATATGCGATTACACAGAAATTTATGCTTTTCGGTTATTGATGGATTGACCCTTATTTTCAATGAAGGAAACTACGCCGACAAAGTGATACAGCAATTATTAAAACGCGATAAACGTTGGGGCGCACGCGACCGCGCTTTTGTTGCCGAAACCACTTATGACATCGTGCGTTGGAAACGTTTATATGCTGAAATTGCTGAAGTTAAGGAACCTTTTGACCGTGATAACTTATGGCGCATGTTTGCTGTTTGGGCAACCTTAAGAGGCATCAAATTGCCGGATTGGACCTATTTTGAAAACACCCCGACCCGTAAAATAAAGGGCCGTTTTGATGAGCTGTCCAAAATCAGGAAATTGAAAGAATCCATTCCCGATTGGTTGGATGCATTGGGCGAAAAAGAATTGGGCAATGACGTTTGGTCTAAAGAAATAACTGCCTTAAACGAACAAGCCGATGTTATTTTAAGAGTAAATACGTTAAAAACAACCAAAGAAAAACTACAAACCGAACTGTTCGATTTAGATATTGAAACCGATTTTTTACCAGATTACCCCAATGCTTTAAAACTAAAAGAACGCGCCAACGTATTTACCACCGATGCCTTTAAAAATGGCTTTTTTGAAGTACAGGATGCCTCTTCGCAATTGGTAGCTGAGTTTTTAAACGTACAACCGGGTATGCGCGTGGTAGATGCATGTGCCGGTGCAGGCGGAAAAACATTGCATATTGCGTCCCTTATGGAAAACAAAGGGCAAATAATTGCTTTGGATATTTACGAAAATAAACTGCATGAATTAAAACGTCGCGCAAAACGTAATGGCGCCCATAATATTGAACCCCGTGCTATTGATTCGACAAAAGTGATTAAAAAATTGTATGACAAAGCCGATCGTGTGTTGATAGATGCACCATGTTCTGGGTTAGGAGTGTTGCGAAGAAACCCGGATTCCAAATGGAAATTGCAACCCGAATTTATTGAAAAAATAAAAGCCACCCAACAAGACATTTTACAGCAATATTCCAGAATGGTAAAAGTGAGAGGACAATTGGTGTACGCCACCTGTTCGGTGTTGCCGTCTGAAAACCAAAAGCAAGTAGAAACTTTTTTAAAGTCGGATGCAGGAACAGGTTTTACCTTGATAAAAGACAAAAAAGTATTGTCTCACCAATCTGGTTTTGATGGGTTTTATATGGCGTTGTTGGAGCGGAAAAGTTAAGACTTGTTCCAAAATTACGGTCTTAATGCAAGTGAAGCATGTTCCAGAATCAAAACAAATCCCGATAGCATATTATCAGGATTTTTTTTGTTTTTTTAGTAGGAAAAATTAATTATCTTTAGGGGTAAGATTAACGAAAAAGGTATTATATACTGATAATTTTCTGGGATATGAACAATAAAAGTAAATATATGACCCCGTCGTGCGTCATGCCATAAGCAGCGTAACAGTTTACCATTGAACCAGACGATAATGAAACAATATTAATAAGATCGTGAAAGAATTATAACTTACGATTGATCAAAACATCATTTTTAATCTCTTACAAACAAATAAATGAAAAAACTTTTTTTATGCTGCGTACAATTATTAAGTATTGGGTTTTTATTGGCACAAGAAACAAGCATTAACTCAAAGTATGATCCCAAAGATTTTTATTTACCATCATTTAATCCACCGCCGGGAAATGTATATCGGTCGGCAAAAGGTACACCCGGCCCTTTGTACTGGCAAAACAGAGCAGATTATTTAATACATACTACCTTAAGTGAGAAGGATACCAGCATTACAGGAGATGTAACCATTACCTGTACCAATAATAGCCCTGATGGCCTGGAATATTTATGGCTGCAGTTAGACCAAAATCTTTTTTCCGCTAAATCAACAGGAGCATCAATAACTGCTGCTTCAGATACCAGGTCCGGTACGAAGAACTTTTTTTAAAAATAGGACTAGTTAAAAAAATAAAATCCCGCAAGCTACGGGATTTTTTTTACCTTAAAAAAAATTAAATAGTATATATTAAATTACTTTTACATTTACTGCGTTTAATCCTTTTTTACCTTCTTTTAGTTCAAATTCAACGGCATCGCCTTCACGAACTTCGTCAATTAGACCTGAAATGTGAACAAAATGTTCTTTTTTCGAACCGTCTTCAACAATAAAACCAAAACCTTTGGCATCGTTGAAGAATTTTACTGTTCCTGTACTCATACTTTAAATTTATTAATGTTTATAATATAAATGTACAGCAAAATTTTATTAAAAAAAACTCTTTTTTTTAGAAATTGTATAAAAACAAAAAAGTCTATCAAATTAACTGATAGACTCTTAATTGTAATTGTTAAAGTATATGTATTAGATTACTTTTACGTTTACGGCGTTTAAACCTTTTTTGCCTTCTTGTAGATCGAATTCTACGGCATCACCTTCACGAATTTCGTCGATAAGTCCTGAAATGTGTACGAAATGTTCTTTGTTGTTGTCATCTTCAGTGATGAATCCAAAACCTTTTGAATCATTGAAGAATTTTACGGTACCTTTACTCATTTTTAAAATATTAATTATTAATTGTTGCAAAAGTAGTGCTAAATATTATGATAAATCATTTATTTAGCAACTTATTTTATTTTAGAACTCATTTAAAGTTTTTCAGTTGGCTAAAAAATTATCCTTTTTCACCCATTCCTGCCTGCCGGCAGGTTTTATCTTTTTTTAGTTCCGTAGCACTATGCAACTAAAAAAAGCCTTCAACCGATCACAAAATGATTAATTTTCGCCTCAATCAAAAACTTTAAATGAGTTGAGTTCCTAAAGTAAAATCCAACAAAAAAGTCTATCAAATTGATTGATAGACTTTTAATTGTAATTGTTAAAGTATATGTATTAGATTACTTTTACGTTTACGGCGTTTAATCCTTTTCTACCTTCTTGTAGATCGAATTCTACGGCATCACCTTCACGAATTTCATCGATTAGTCCTGAAATGTGCACGAAATGTTCTTTGTTGTTGTCATCTTCAGTGATGAATCCAAAACCTTTGGAATCATTGAAGAATTTTACGGTACCTTTACTCATTGTATGTATTTATAAAAAATTAAGGCACAAAGGTAATAAAATAATTCACAAATTATTGCTTTTTGTGGTTTTTTTTATTTAACACCTGCTTACGTAATTATCTTAGTATCAATTTTTTAATAATTTCTTTTCCTAATTCTTCATTCAGCATCTTGATGATTTTTTCTTTTCCGTAACTTAATTCTTCTCTCAAAACACTCGAATTAAGTTGAATATAAAGCGTGTCGCGCTCTAAATTTACGGAGGTGGTGTAATTGTTAACACCATTGCCCATAAGGTTTGCCCAGGCATCGGCAACATTCACTTTGTTCAATCCTTTTTCCAATCTATTGGTTTCAACAAATTCTTTAAGTGCATCTTGCATGCTTATATGTTCGTTGTTGCGTTTTGCCATTTTTTATTCGTTTTTGATGGTGAATTCGGATAGTTTTTCAACAAATTCATCTCTTTGATACCAATCGTTGTAAACTAATTCCATGGTTTTAACTTGAAAGGTCCCAAACGTGTGAGTTCTATACTTTTCCAAAACTTCTAAAAATTTTGATTTTTGATTGAGTTTTTCCTTAAAGCGTACTACTGTGGCGTGCGCTGTTTGTATAGCATAGCGTTTATCGATACTTTGCTCTAAGTTTGAATTTTTAAACCGGTCTCTTAATTGGTCTCTTAGTTCGTTTAATGAATCATTACTCATAAATCCTTGAATCATTAAACATGAAGGAGAAGCTGTAACGCCTTTAAATTCAATATCTAAATTAGACATATTCAGTAAACTTTCTCTAATTATTTCAATGTATTTTGTGATATCGATTTGTTCTAATTTAAAGCCATTATAACATGATATGATGGACATGACTGTAATATGGATATCCGAATTTTCATAATAATACTGGTTAGGATCTATCCTTTTAAGTATGTTTAAAAACTTTTGAATCTCATTTTTAATAGATGTTGAAGGTCTTATTAAAAGCGTGATACCAAACCTGCTATCCAAAGGCGAATTTATTAAATGGTCAATCTCGTAATTATCTGATAAAATCCGTTCGATGGATTTATCATAAAGATTTTCATAATGGGTTTTAAGGTTCATAATCTAAACATCTCATACGATTGGTGCACCTGCTTCACCGCATTTTCAGTACGTTCAGCATGCGTATCACTTATAAAAAGCTGCCCAAAATTTTCATTGTCCACTAATTTAATAATCTGTGCCACTCTGTTTTCATCCAGTTTATCAAAAATATCGTCCAATAATAAAATAGGGTTTACATGGCTTTGCGCTTTTATAAAATCGAACTGCGCCAATTTCAAGGCTATTAAAAACGATTTTTGCTGTCCTTGGCTCCCGAATTTTTTAATGGGATGGCTCTCAATATTAAAATGTAAATCATCTTTATGGATGCCCACACTGGTGTACTGCAAAGCCTTGTCTTTATTGATGTTTTTTTGAAGCAGTGTGTTTAGGCTGTCTTCAAACAAATCGCTATGGTAATTTAATTCCACCACTTCCTTGCCATTGCTTATGGCTTCGTAACGCTCTTTGAAAATAGGGATGAACGCTTCCAAAAAGGACGCTCTTTTTTTAAAAATTTCAGTTCCAAAATCATTTAACTGATCGTTGTAAACCTCAATGGTATCTTTATTGAACGTGTGGTTCAATGCAAAATACTTTAACAAAGCGTTGCGTTGCGATAGTATTTTATTGTATTTAATCAAGTGGGTCAGGTAGCTTTTATCGCTTTGCGAAATCACGCTATCAATAAATTTCCGGCGGGTATCGCTCCCTTCAATAATTAAATCCCTATCAGCTGGCGAAATAATGACCAATGGCAAAAAACCAATATGTTCGCTGAATTTTTCATAGGCTTTTCCGTTGCGCTTAATCACTTTGGTCTGTCCGCGTTTTAAACTTATTGTAACTTTTTCGGTTTTATCGTCCTTTTCATAGTCGCCTTGTATTACAAAAAAATCTTCGTCATGCTTAATATTTTGGGATGCCACCGGATTAAAATAGCTTTTTCCGAAGGATAAATGATAAATAGCATCCAGAACATTTGTTTTTCCTATACCGTTATTGCCAACAATACAATTTATCTTATCGCTGAAAGTGAAGGACTTGCTATCGAAATTCTTGTAATTTAATAATGAAAGTGATTTTAAAATCATACAAAATGTAACTTAATAGATACAAATAAGAGGCTACTCTTTAAAAGGATGTGCAAATTATTCAAAAATATCAAATAAATTACGGTTTAGTTATGAAGAAAAATTATATTTTTGCGGCGCAATAATTTTAGACAAAATACATGGCAACTTATAATAAAAAAGGTTATAAACCAAAAACGAAAGAAGAAAAGAAAGTGGATATTGAAGCAGGATCAACAACTGCGGAGGTTTTTAATACGCTTGACGAATCGGCATCAAAAACCGAAGCATTTGTAGAAAAGAACCAAAAGTATATTTTCGTACTTATAGGTATTGTTGCTGTAGTGGTTTTAGGCTATTTAGGTTATAACGAATTTGTTGCAAAACCAAAGCAAGTTACTGCCATGAACGATATGTTTCAGGCACAAAAATATTTTAATGAAGCGGTTAATGGTACTGCCAAAGATTCACTTTATACCTTGGCTCTAAAAGGAGGCGAAGGTAAGTTTGGAATGTTGGATATCATAAAAGAGCACAGTGGTACTCCTTCTGCTAATTTGGCTAGCTATTATGCTGGAACGGCTTATTTGCATTTAAAAGATTATAAAAATGCGATTGAGCATTTAAGTGATTTTAAAAGTGACGACGAGATTTTAGCGCCTTTAGCTAAAGGAAATATTGGTGATGCCTTTGCGCAATTAAACCAAAAGGAAGATGCATTGGATTATTATGTGCAAGCGGCAGACATGCGAAATAACAACTATACCGCACCTATGTATTTGTATAAAGCTGGCGTTCTGGCATTAGATTTAGGAAAGGCAGATAAAGCACTTACTTATTTTAATAGAATTAAGGACGAATATCCAAATTCAGCCGAGGCCGGTACCATAGAAGTTTTTATTGGTAAAGCCCAAGTGTTGGCAAACAAATAATACCTAAATTGGTATATCATGGCTACGGCAAATAAAAATTTATCGGATTACGATAAAACAACCATCCCAAATGCGAGCAAGTTTCGGTTTGGGATTGTTGTTTCAGAATGGAACGATACCATTACCGAAGGATTATTTCAAGGTGCTTATGATGCGCTTATAGAAAACGGTGCGTTGCCAAACAACATCATCCGTTGGGATGTTCCTGGAAGTTTCGAGCTTATCTACGGAAGTAAAAAAATGCAGCAACAAATGGTAAATGCCGTTATTGCCATAGGTTGTGTTATTCAGGGTGAAACCAAACATTTCGATTTTGTATGTGAGGGTGTTACCCAAGGCATCAAAGACCTGAATGTGTTGCACGAAACACCCGTAATTTTCTGTGTGCTTACCGATAATACCATGCAACAATCTATCGACCGTTCTGGTGGCAAACATGGTAATAAAGGTACTGAAGCCGCTATTGCCGCTATTAAAATGGCGGAGTTACGGAAAAATAGTTAGTTTTCAGTCGCAGTCGCAGTTTTCAGTCGCAGTTGGTTCGTAAATCAAAAATCGTTACTCGCTAATCAAAAATCATTTTGGCTATTTTTAAGTTC
>NZ_JBFVFE010000098.1:0-8050 GCF_052728615.1 Mariniflexile sp.
AAGTGAAAAGTCTTTAAAGCACTGGTTTTACTGACTTTTCAACTTTCTTTTCAACATTCGCTTGCGGATTTAAGGATATATATAAAATTCATTTGAAATTTCATATCAAACATACTTCATAAACCCTTTAAAGGTGTTATTTTTGCACGTCATTAAAGTTACATGCATGTCCGTATCAAAATTAGAATTAGAAGACAGAAGGGTTGGAAAAGATTTATATAGTTACCAAAAAGGGGCTATCGATAAAATTTTTAAAGCTTTTGAAGAATCTCCTGATGACTATCATTTACTGTACCAGTTACCAACCGGTGGTGGAAAAACGGTTATCTTTTCTGAAATTGTAAGACAGTATTTGAAACACCACAAAAAGAAGGTGTTGGTAATGACGCATCGTATTGAGTTGTGCAAGCAAACTTCCAACATGCTTACTGAATTTGCCGTTGTAAACAAGGTTATTGACAGTAAAGCCGATTTAAGCGACCAAGGGAATTATAGCTGTTTTGTAGCCATGGTTGAAACCTTGAACAATAGGTTGACCGATGATAAATTGGATATTTCTGATATTGGTTTGGTTATTATTGACGAAGCGCATTACAATTCATTCACGAAACTGTTCAAGTTTTTTAGTCAGTCGTTTATTTTAGGGGTTACTGCAACGCCTTTAAGTTCGAGCATTGAATTACCAATGACCGATAATTACGATGAATTAATTGTTGGTGAAAGCATCGAATCTTTAATCAACAATGGATTTTTATCGCGTGCCGAAATGTTTAGCTATAATGTGGGTTTAACCTCGTTAGTGGTTGGAGCGAATGGTGATTACACAGTTAAATCATCAGAAGATTTATATACTGATAACGACATGCTAACCAAGTTGTTGCATGCTTATGAGGAACGTTCAAAAGGTAAAAAAACCTTGATATTCAATAACGGTATCAATACCTCACTGCATGTGTACGATACCTTTAGAAGGGCAGGTTACGCCATTGCGCATCTTGACAATACCAACACAAAAAAAGAACGCGCCTTGATATTGAAATGGTTTAAAAAAACACCGGGTGCTATTTTAACTTCGGTGAGTATTTTAACCACAGGTTTTGATGAACCTACCGTAGAAAGCATCATTTTAAACCGAGCTACCAAGTCGTTAACACTTTATTATCAAATGATTGGGCGTGGGTCTCGGATTCTAAAAGATAAAAATACCTTTAGCGTTATCGATTTGGGGAACAACTTTCACCGTTTTGGGCCTTGGGGCGATGATTTGGATTGGCAACGTATATTCAGGTCGCCCAATTATTACCTGGATTCTATTTTAGGTGATGACGAATTGGAAAGCAATTTTAGATATGAAATGCCCGATGAATTGCGAAAGGAGTTCTCAAAATCCAAAGACGTTTATTTCGATATTCAAAAAACCTATGTGGATTCCATTAGAAGTGGGGAAACTACCAAAGTGGTTTTAGAACGCTCCATTGAACAGCATGCGAAGATTTGTGTGGAAAATAGCGAAGATGTTTACGATGCTTTGGCATTGGCAAAAATGTTGGGTGATGATATTGATTTCAGAATTCAACGTTACACCAAATGCATCAGTAAAAGCACTTTTAACTTTGTGGAATGGTTGAAAGACGATTACCGGAAAAAATTAAACTCATATCTGCGTTCAAATTTTGATGATGTTTTTGAAAGTATCCATGGGTATCCACCGGAGGATTGATTTTTTTTGACACGTCCCGATAGCTATCGGGACGTGTCTCCTTTTTAATATTCCTCATTATAAACTATTCACTATTCATTATTCATTTAATAGGCGTACCTTTGCAAAATCGTAAAAATAAGTATGCCAACATTTTCAGAATTAGGGGTTCAAAAAGACTTTGTAAAAGCACTTAAAGAACTGGATATTAAAACCCCAACCGATATACAGGAAAAAACCATTCCTGTATTGTTACAATCTACTACCGATTTTATTGGATTAGCACAAACAGGCACTGGTAAAACCGCTGCTTATGGCTTGCCTATTCTTCAACATATCGATACAGCTTCAAACGATGTTCAAGCATTGATTTTAGCACCCACACGCGAATTGGTTCAGCAGATAAAAAAACAGCTTTTTAAATTCACGAAGTATTCCGAAGAAAAAATATTTGCAGAAGGTGTTTATGGTGGCGAAAAAATCGACAGACAAATTTCGGCTTTACGACGTACCACCCACATCATTATTGCAACACCGGGACGCTTATTGGATTTAATAGAACGTGGTGATGTAAACATACAAAACGTAAAAACCTTGGTGTTGGATGAAGCTGACGAGATGCTGAGCATGGGTTTTAAAGAGGATTTAAACAAAATATTAAAATACAATACCAGCAAACGACATACGTGGTTGTTTTCGGCGACTATGCCCGAGGAAATCCAGCGCATCATCAAAACCTATATGTCGCCCAACGCTGTTAAAGTGGAGGTAAATAAGGATGATTTGGTAAATGCCAATATTACACATCAGTATATTTCCACCAATATCAAAGAAAAATTTAATATCTTAGTAACATTGTTAGGTAGAAGGACAGGAGAACGCGGTATTATTTTTTGCAGAACAAAAGCCGGCACCAAAGATTTGACCGAAAAATTAATGGATGAAGGGTTTTCGGTAGGTGCGTTGGAAGGCGATATGCAACAAAAGGAACGCGATAAAGTGATGCGGGCTTTTAAAAATGAAAATTTGCAGATATTGATTTCTACCGATGTATCGGCAAGAGGCATTGATGTAAACAACTTAGCATTCGTTATCCATCACCAACTGCCTGAACAATTGGAATATTACACGCATAGAAGCGGAAGAACTGCCCGGGCAGGAAAAAAAGGGAACTCCATAGCATTGATAATCCCCGGAGAATTACAAAAAATACACGATATCCAAAAAGCATTGAATATCCAAATAAAAGAAATAATCATATAACTAAACCCGTTAACATAAACAATGGCAAAATCGCAAGTCACATTTAACAAAATTGAAAAAGAGAAGAAACGCTTAAAGAAACGAGAAGAAAAGCAGAAGAAAAAAGACGCTCGTAAAGCAGAGGCAAAAGAAAACCCACAAGGGATTCAATTTGCTTATGTGGACTATAATGGAAATTTAACCGATACCCCGCCAGACCCAACCATGAAGGTTAAAGTGGAGGCAGAAAGTATTGAGTTGGGGATTCCTAAAAAAGAAGATAGAGGTGAAGAGGAGCCAAAAGGCAAAGAAGGGAAAGTATCTTTTTTCGACACGTCAAAAGGATTCGGATTTATTCTGGACAGTATAAACCAAGAAAAATATTTTGTACACGTTAGTGGGCTATTGGAGCCTATTAAAGAAAACGACAACGTTACTTACGAACTGGAACGTGGTCAAAAAGGCATGAACGCTGTGCGTGTAAAAAAGATTTAACAAGTTTATAAAATTATTTTTACGGATTACCTACTTTCGCAAGTGGGCAATTTAAATGTTAAAATAAGTGGCATTACATCTCTTAGAACAGGACGAAGAATACATCAACCTGCAAACCGAACTTGTTTGGTTGCAGCAGCATGTAAAAGAAACCAACCAACGCATCCTTATTATATTTGAGGGCAGGGACACTGCCGGAAAAGGGGGTGCCATCATGCGATTCATCCGTTTTTTAAACCCAAGGCTTTTTAAAGTCGTAGCACTTTCCAAACCCACCGAAAAGGAGTCTGGGCAGTGGTATTTCCAACGTTATATTGAGCATTTGCCCGGACCCGGGGAAATCGTACTTTTTGATAGAAGTTGGTACAACCGTGCCGTGGTAGAACCCGTGATGGGGTTTTGTACAAAAAAACAATACAATTTATTTAATAAACAGGTAGTTTCCCTTGAAAGAATGTTGGTTCAAGATGGCATCCACTTGTTTAAATTTTGGTTTTCCATTGATGCCGAAGAACAGAAACGACGTTTGGAAGATCGTGTTCACAATCCCTTAAAACAATGGAAATTAAGCAGCGTTGATGTACAGGCACAATCCAAATGGGAAGAGTTTACGCATTTTAAGGAAGCCATGTTCCATAAAACGGCAAGACCCCATGCGCCTTGGATAGTGGTTAAAGGCAATGAACGCGATATAGCCAGAAAGGAAGTGATGCGCTACGTAGTGAATACTTTGCAATATGAAAAAAAAGGAAAAACAGGAGAGCGTTTGCATACAGACACTGCCATTGTAACCGAAATATTCAATAATCCCTAAATTTCTAGATGCGCATTCCTGGTAAAACCATTCTTATCATTCTCGCTTTTTTTGCTATTTATGTCATTTGGGGTTCTACCTATCTGCTCAATAAAATTGTAGTTACCGAAGTGGCACCGCTATACTTGGCATCCATTCGTTTTACAACAGCTTCCATATTCATATTTATTATTGCAAAGGCCATGAAACTCAATTTGGCTATAACCAGAAGGCAACTTTTGAATAATATTTTCGCTGGATTTTTATTCCTAGTATATGGCAACGGTGTTTTTGTATGGGCACTTAAATATGTTGACAGTGGTTTTGGAGCTTTGGAAGCATCCATACAACCACTGGTAATTTTAGCGATGATGCGTATGGTGGATGGCAAGAAAATCAAAAGAAAATCCATTATCGGCATATCCCTCGGTGTTATTGGCATGTACTTATTGGTAAGTCAAGATCAACTGGTATTCCAAGACGACAGTATCATTGGTATTATCATGATATTTACCTCCGTAATTAGCTGGAGTTGGGGTAGTTTATTTGTTGCCAGGGCAGAATTAGCTCCTCATTATTTTGTCAATACGGGTTTTCAAATGATAGTGTCCGGTATCATGCTCTTTATTATTAGTTTTCTATTGGGTGAAACCTGGTCATCTCCTTTAACGTGGAGCCCTTCAGCACAACTGTCCATGATCCTTCTTATTGTATTTGGAAGTGTGGTGGCATTTACGGCCTTTAATTTTTTACTAAAGGAAGTTTCTACCGAAAAGGTGTCCACTTCAGCGTACGTAAACCCCGTGATGGCTTTATTGTTGGGTTGGTATGTTTTGGATGAACAGATAACGGGACAATCCATAGTCGCTGCCGTTATTTTATTAACAGGTGTCTATTTTATAAATTCCAGACGCATCGTAAGACCGAGAATGAATGGACGTTAAAAATTCCATAAAGTACATGATTATAAGTGCTTTGGCATTTTCGGTCATGAATATCATCGTTAAGGAACTATCGGAAGTCAACAGCTATGAAATTGTTTTTTTTAGATCGCTCAGTTCGCTGTTTTTTACCTTTGGTTATTTAATTAAAAATAAAATCCCGATGGTAAGCAGCAATAATAAGCTTATGGTATTGCGTTCCTTGGCGGGTGCTTTTTCCATGTTGTTGTTTTTCATGTCCTTAAAATATCTCTCTGTAGGTACAGCGGTGTCGTTGCGTTATATTGCGCCTATTTTTGCGGCCATTTTTGCGGTTTTTTTACTGAAAGAAAAAATAAAAGCACTGCAATGGTTGTTTTTTGTTATTTCTTTTGTAGGGGTTATTGTGCTAAAAGGGCTCGATACACAAATAGATTCCTTCGGATTGATTTTGGTTTTATTGGCAGCGGTTTTAAGTGGCTTGGTATATATCATCATCAATAAGATTGGAAATTCTGAACATCCAGTGGTGGTGGTCAATTATTTTATGGTTGTTGCCACCGTTTTGGGCGGTGTGCTTTCCATACCGCATTGGGTAACACCAAAAGGCACGGAATGGCTCTACTTGTTCAGTCTGGGCGCCTTTGGGTATTACGGACAGTTGTACATGACGAAAGCTTTCCAAAACGCAGCAACCAATTTAATGGCGCCTTTAAAATACATTGAAGTGGTTTTTACGGTGATATTGGGTGCGGTATTGTTCAATGAAATATATACTTTTTGGAGCCTGTTGGGTATGGCGCTGATTATAAGTGGCCTGGTTTTGAATGTTTGGTACAAGAACCGGTTAAAGGAAAATATATAATTGGTATGGTATGGAATTTATTTGGCAGCTTAGGCTTCAATTTGTAATTTACACCACTTAAATTTTAACAATTCATGGGATTTAAAAAAAAGGTAAACAGTATCCGTAGAAAATTAATGCATGCCATTACCAAACGCATTGGAAGTTCGTATGCCGACCCAAAAATATATGCTGGCAAAAAAATAGAAATCAACAACATATTGATCATCAGGCCCAATCACCGATTAGGAAATCAACTGTTATTGACGCCATTGGTCCAGGAGGTTATCAATACCTTTCCAAACTGTAAGATAGATTTATTTGTAAAAGGGGGTGTGGCGCCCATCGTTTTTCAGAATTATCCACAGGTAAATAAAATAATCCAACTTCCAAAAAAACCCTTTAATGAACTGTTCAAATATGCCAAAGAGTGGATTTTCATTAAAAGAACCCGTTATGATATGGTAATCAATGGGGATAAAGATTCGTCTTCCGGTAGATTACTGACCCAACTAGCCAATGCGCCTTTTAAATTGTTTGGCGATGCCAATGAAAACGTTCAAAAGCAATATCCAGACCACGAGCATATTTCAAAATCTCCCATTTATAATTTACGGCATTATTTAACAAAATTAGGATTCCCGAAAAACGAAAGCCAAATACCTGTTTTGGATATTAAATTAAGCGCTTCGGAAATTGCCAACGGAAAAAAAATACTGGATACCATCATTAAAAACAACAAAAAAACCATTAGTATTTATACGAATGCCACAGGTGATAAATGTTATCCTGAAGATTGGTGGGAAACTTTTTATGCGCGATTGTTAAAGGAATATCCAGAATATAATATCATTGAAATGCTGCCCATTGAAAATATTTCCAAAATTTCATTTAAAGCACCAACGTTTTATAGTAAAGACGTTCGGGAAATGGGCACCATAATAAATAATACAGCGGTTTTTATTGCTGCCGATAATGGCGTGATGCATTTGGCAAGTGCCTCTTTAACGCCTACGGTAGGGTTCTTTTCGGTTACTAACCTAAATATGTATATGCCTTATGGAAATGCTAGTGTTGCCATCGATACCAATAGTACTAATATAGAGGATTGGATAGCGTCCATAAACACCATTTTAAAATAACGGGAATTGAATGAGGTTAAATTCATTTCATCTTATCAAGGAGAGAAAAAATCTAACTTACGGTTTTCTTTTTTTTTGTCCCGATGGATATCAGGAAGAATACCTTATGGGCTCTACTCGAGATCGTTTATCATTACAGCCACCAGACAATTTTTAACGTTTTATTATTACTCAAATTTGTTGACTTTTGGTAAATTGGAAATCCAAAAATATACTAAGAATGAAATTTTTATATTTTTTTATCGGGATTATAACCATAACGATGGTATCGTGTAAGTTACAAAAACCAGCTATAAACCAAGCGGATATGGAGGCTTTGGATGCTCTGGTAAAAAACCGCCAGTTTCGTATTGAATCCGATTGGGCAAATCCACAGGCTACATCCGCAATGCAACAGGTAGCCAATAGCGGACTTCTAGGACCCGGTAATACTGCGAATGGGATTAGTTTAATAGGAAACCAGAATTTTTTAACCGTATCAGGAGATAGTATCTCATCCTATTTACCCTATTTTGGCGAACGCCAAATGCAAGTAGCTTATGGAGGTCGCGATAGTGGCATTGAATTTAGCGGTGCCATGAAAAACTATAGCGCAGAGAAAAATAAAAATAACGGCTATACCATTACTTTTGAAGCAAAAAGCAATTCCGAAAACTTTAATGTCTATATTCAATTGGCACCAAACTTAAACAGCACCATCCGGCTTAATAGCGCCTCCCGGTTTCCTATATCCTATTCTGGAACCGTGGTTGCTATTGAATAGTTAATAAGTTATAGACTAGTATGAATAATATTTCAAAAGTTCAATTGTTGTAATTATTCGCCACCTGATAAAAACGGGTGTACGACAAATTTCCCATTACGCTGCATTTTGGCATAACTGTTTGATTCTATGGCCTTGCTTGCTTTTATAGA
>NZ_JBFVFE010000099.1:0-7973 GCF_052728615.1 Mariniflexile sp.
TGGGACAGGTTTGAATTTGTGTTCACGCCCAAACATGGGAGCTGGTTGAACATGGCAGAGATAGAACTGCACGTGCTGAACGGCCAATGCCTAAACAGGCACATATCCACAATGGATGAAATAAAAAGAGAGATAAATGCTTGGCAGGACAGCAGGAACAACAAAGGGGGCAGGATAAACTGGCAGTTCACCACCGCAGACTCAAGAATAAAATTGAAAAGACTTTATCCGTCAATTGATGATTAACATAACATTAGTTTAGTTTTCATAAATCCAAAACAGCTTGTTTGACATTTGTATTCTTTATATAATTGGCAGTGTCTTCAGCTACTGAAAAAACAGAGTCCGAACATTTGTATTTAAATGCTTCCCTTGCAAATTTATCTGAGAAGAATAAATCCGTTATTTTTTGTAATTCTAATTCGAATAAAGTAGCGAGTGATTTGAGTTTAGATTTGCTAAATTTTTGAGTACCGTTTTCAATTCTACTAATAGCACTTGAATTAATTCCGATTTTTGCTCCAAATTCAGTTTGTGTCCATTCTCTTTTTTCTCTTTCAGTTTTAATGAAATGTCCGAAAATTGCCATATTTACAGTTTTATCAAAAAAGGATTTGACCTATTTTTAGAAAATGTAATAATTATTTGCGATTTTTGTGTCAAGTTTATCGCTTTTTTTTGCGGTGGAAAGAAACAGCTCTTTTATTTTTTTAAGCTTGGGCTTGTGAGTTGGGAAAAAATAAATGTGCTGTTTGCGCGGTGGCGTTTTTCAGACGGTTTTTTAAAGTAGTTCGGTTTTTTTTAGCTTGTTGCCAACGGTTTCGTATAAAAAAAGTTACGTGTTTGTGTGCGAGGATTCTCCGCAGGAAAATCGGAAGCAAGCAAACACAAAGCCAACTTTTGATTAAGCCAAAACAGCAATTTTTTTTATGCGTTGTTGATATTGCTTTTTAAATTATATGAGATATTTTTGCCATGTACTGAAGATAAGAAATTAAAAATTGTGACCAAAACGATTTAAAGGAGTCCTAACATATAGTTGGGACTTTTTTTGTACATTCAATTTTCAAACCCAGTAACCTCATATTAATTAAAAATATATAATCATTATGTCAGGAATTTTAGACTTATTAAACAGCGACTTAGGAAAAACAATTATTAGCGGTGTTGCTGGTCAAACCAAACAGCCGCAAAACAAAACACAGGATGTTTTAACAATGGCGTTACCCGTATTAATGGCAGCTATGAAACGAAATGCAGCTACTCCACAAGGTGCAGAAGGCTTATTAGGCGCTTTAAACAGCAAACATAATGGTAGCATTTTAGGTAATCTTGATGGATTGTTTAGTGGTGGTGTCGATTCCAATGTTTTGGATGACGGTAATAAAATCCTTGGTCACGTTTTAGGAGGCAAACAACAACATGTTGAAAATGCAATCAGCCAGAAATCTGGTCTTGATGCAGCTTCGGTGGCGCAAATATTAAAAGTAGCCGCTCCTATTTTAATGGGTGTTTTAGGTAACCAGGCAAAAAAACAAAATGTAAATAACCCAAGTGGTTTAGAAGGTTTGCTGGGTGGTTTGCTGGGTGGCAGTTCTACAAAAAACGAACAAAGTTTTTTAGAATCCATTCTTGATGCCGATGGCGATGGCAGTATTGTTGACGATGTTGCGAGCATGGTATTAGGAGGTTCTAAAAAGAAAGGCGGTCTTGGAGGGTTACTAGGTGGTATTTTTGGAAGAAAATAATTTCCTTTAAATAAATACTAAAAACGTCAAACATATAGTTTGGCGTTTTTTTGTTAAAACAATTCAAAAACAAGCATTTAAGGAATGGTTTTTGTAAATTTAGTTGAACTAAAACTTCTAAAAAGTAATCTTTACTCAATGGAAATGATGGTTAACTCATTTGGGGTTTTATAATGGGTAGGAACTTTATAGGTTTGTTGTAATAAAGCACTTCAAGAAAATGAAAAAAATATTTTTAATATTATTCATAATCAATTCATTGTATACTTACTCTCAATCAGATGAGATAAAATTAGACAAAAAATATTTTTTACTTGGGGTAATCAATACAATCTATAACACAGGACCTGATTTAGACACTAAAAACAATCCAATTGATTGGTTTTATTCATCAGATAATCCAACTCTTGAGTATATTAATCGAGAAATTAAAAGTGATTCTGTAATTGATATAAAAATTGAAGAAAACAAACTATTTTCAAAATACTTATCTGATGAAATTCCTAAATATTTTGATGGTGAACATTTGGATTATTCCAAATTTAAGACAGAAAGTGACATATTATCCTTCTTAACAGGAGCATACTTAAGAGATGGTGAAAAACTTAATGATACTATATATAAAATTCATATTCCTCTTTCAAAAAAACCCGCATTATGCCGTGATTTATTAAATAAAACTAGTTCAAAAAATGTTTTTTTCAGGATTGTTCAAAATATCCCTACTCAATTAATGGTTTATTTTACTCCAAATGAAAATTTAATAAAATATTTTGATGTTGTTAAAAATGAACCCAAGAGGGTTGAAAAGATAAAATCATACTTAATACATAATCTTGAGGAAGAAGTTAAATCTCAAAAAAATAAAAAGAAAAGAAAAGAATACTCAGAATTACTATCTAAGTTTAAAGGAACATTTGATGAAAATGTATTTGAAAGCAATAAAAAAGAAATTGATACTATTCAAAAATTAATGAATCAAATCGTAATAAAATCATAAAAAAAGAATCATGAAAACAATCACCTCCATATTATTAATTGGTCTCTTGGTTTTTAGTTGCAATACAACAAAGCGAACAACTTCAACCAAAGACGAAAAACTGGAAAACCTTAAACTTAATGATACCGTAAGCATTGCCAATGATGAACTGGAATACGAAATAATCATTATTGAACCAGGTTTTAACTATTGGTTGGTAAGTCAAGCCAGACCAGAAGGCTATTATTCTCAACCATTTTTGGAAAGCAGAAATTATCAATATGTTATTGAATGGAACCAACGTGTTCTTCAACCACAACTTTTTGATCCAAATTTGTATGAATTACAAATTGATTATCAACCCTATATAGATTACGGCTACGAGGTTAACTACAAGCTTTATAACTACTTTATTTATTTCCAACTTACCTACAAACAACGATTGGCTGGATTTGACCCGAGAATTTAATTTTCTTTTAACTATTTTTGCACTTCAAATTAAAGTGTGGAAAAATTAAAAGAACGTTGGGATATAAAACAGAATTGGCAACTGCTATTTCCCTTCCTAGGTATTGTTGTGTTGGGGTATTCTTCATATAAATTATCATTTCTATTTCTAAAAGAAACAAATAGTACTTTTAATATCCTTTTAAGCGGTGTTTTCTTTTTTTTACTATTAAAATCCACGCTTTTTATTATTAACAAATTGGAAAAAAAATGGCAAGTAAATTACAAATGGGAAATGATCAGCATTTTTCTTGTATTTGCTGTTACTGGTTCATCGTCCCTATTTGTAAGCAGGCCCATTATAAAATGGATCGGAATTACTAAAGAAAACTTAAACCCTTTGCTTTATTGGGTTTTATATATTATTATTGGCTTTGTTTTTTACCAGATATTGCTCGTTTTAATTGGATGGCTTTTTGGACAGTTTCAGTTTTTTTGGAACTTTGAAAAAAAGATGCTTTGCAGATTGGGCTTTAAACGTTTTATAGATTAGTGAACAACTTAAAGGAACATATAGCTTTTAAAACAGTAACGCTATTTTTAGCGGTATCGCTTTTACTTCCTACCGGGGTAAAATTCACACATATTTTTGCGCACCATAAACACGACATTTGCAAAGGGGAAAAGGCAACCCATTTACACAAAATAAATGCCGATTGCGACTTTTATAAATTCAAATTAAGCCATTCTTACACCATTGCTTTTTTTAATGTTGATCTGTTTTCCCCTAAAGAAAAAGCCCTTAAAATTGTTTCGCAATATCAATTTTTAAGTGGGCATCAACCTTTACAAACAGCACTTCGCGGACCTCCTCCCTTCATTTAATAATTAGAATTTGCTGAAACTTTTTCAGCTTTAAATCTTGAACTCATCTAAATCAATAGATTTCCTGTATCCACGGAAATTAAAAACACATCTATACCATGAAATTATTATGTAGCATGTTGCTATTTCTTATAATAAATACTTTATATTCTCAAAATTCAATTAAAGGAACCGTTCTTGATGCCAATACAAAAGAAGGTTTAGCTTTTGTAAACATCTATTTTACAGATATTGAAAAAGGCACTTCCACCAATGAAAAAGGCATTTTTACCATAGAGAATTTACCTTCAGGAAGCCATACCATGTTGGTTTCCTTCATTGGTTATGAAACAAAATCATTGAAAATCAGCATTCCAAATACTTCCAACATCACGATCGATTTATCCCCTACAGCTATAGAAATGGAAGCCGTTATTATATCTACACCGTTCCATAAACTTCAAAGCGAAAACGTTATGAAGGTGGAAAAACAATCCATAAAAACCCTAAAAGCAAATGGGGCAGTCAATCTAGCCGATGGCATTACCAATATTGCTGGCGTTGAAAGTGTTACCACAGGTTTAAGTATTGGAAAACCCGTTATTAGAGGATTAAGCTCCAATCGTGTTTTGGTTTACGCACAAGGTGTGCGATTGGAAAACCAGCAATTTGGCGACGAACATGGTTTGGGCATCAGCGACTCGGGCATTGAAAGTGTTGAAGTTATAAAAGGCCCCGCTTCCTTGCTCTATGGTAGCGATGCGCTTGGTGGCGTTTTATATATAAATCCCGAAAAATTTGCCGAAACAAATACCCGAAAAGCAGACTTTAGCGGTAATTATTTTAGCAACACGCAAGGGTATAACACCAATGCAGGTTATAAAGCATCCAAAGACAATTTTAAATTTTTGTTTAGGGGAAGCTTAACGGAACATGCCGATTATAAAACCGATGATTACAGAGTTACCAACACGCGGTTTAGGGAACAGGATTTTAAAGCTGGCATTGGGTATCAAGTAAATACATTTAAAACAGAGTTTCGCTATAATGTGAACAATTCCAAATTAGGCATTCCAGAAGAAATTGGTGAGCAATCCACAAGCAAAACACCACTATTCCCATTTCAAAACATAGCAAATCATGTGTTCAGTTCAAAATCAACCGTGTTTTTTAATGACTCTCGATTAGATGTTAATCTAGGCTATATTTATAACGATAGAAAAGAATTTGAAGATGATATTTTACAAGCTGTATTGTATATGAAGTTAAAAACAGCCAATTATGATATAAAATACAACTTACCCAAATTAGGGAAATTTGAAACCATCGTGGGTGTTCAAGGTATGAACCAATTGAACACCAATTATGGCGAAGAGCAATTGATACCGGATGCAACCACGAATGATTTTGGTGTTTTAGCAACCTCGCACATCCATTTTGAAACTGCCGATGTACAACTTGGAATACGATACGATAATAGAAATTTAAATGTTGATTCGGGGTTGCAAAAAGATTTTAACAGCTTTAACAGTGCAATAGGGGTTAAAACCAATATTTTTGAAAAGATAACTGCCAGGGTAAATTTAGCAACAGGTTTTAGGGCGCCCAATTTATCGGAACTAACATCTGATGGTGTTCACGAAGGCACCAACCGTTATGAAATTGGAAACAACAATTTAAAAAGTGAGCAAAATTTCCAAACTGACGTTGCCTTGGAGTTTAAAAATGAACACGTAGAATTTTTTGTAAACGGTTTTTATAACAAAATCAATAATTATATTTTTCTTTCGCCTGAAGGAACTGTTATAGATAATAAACCTGTATTTACTTATCTCCAAGAAAATGCCAAATTATATGGCGGTGAAATTGGGCTGCACATTCACCCACATCCTTTGGATTGGTTGCATATTGAAAGTAGTTTTGAAACCGTTACCGGAAAACAGGATAATGATTCGTATCTACCCCTAATCCCTGCCAATTCATTGACCAATACGTTAAGGATTGAATTTGAAAAACCTTGGTTTAAAAACGCGTATGCATTTATAAAACTGAGAACCACATTTAACCAAGATAACATCAGTGCTTTTGAAACCAGTACCAATGGCTATAGTTTGTTAAGTACAGGATTAGGTGGCGACTTTAAGTTGTTCAAAAATATAGCTACCATTACGCTATCGGGAACAAATCTTACCAATAAAACCTATATCAATCATTTATCGCGGTTAAAACCTGATGGTATTTTTAATATGGGCAGAAATATAAATATTGGATTGACTTATAATTTGTAAAAATTGGCTGTTTTGAAATTATTTTAATGGAACGATTTTTTTAGGCAATACTTTATAATATAAATTAAAAATCTCGACAGTTTTCTGTCGGGATTTTTTTATGGTTTTATGTAGGGAGAATTAATTATATTTACAGGATAACAGTAACAAAAAAGGTATCATATCCTGACCTATTTGCGGGATATGAGTAATAAAAGTTACTATATAACGAGTTGCCCACAATAGCGGAACTCACTCGGAACGAGAAAAATCGTAGTTGAATTTCCGAATTTTTTTTTTTGAGTTTTAAGAAAGTGAAAACAGAAAAATAATTTGCAGAATTTCCAAAATTACGTCGGACTTTTTAGCTCGTTTGCGGAATCGGAATCTGAAAAACGGAATTTAATGCAAAAAATCCCACTCGAAATCTGAATTGAAAAACAAAACCGAACTGTGTGCGGAATTTAGCAAGTTGCGGAATTGCTCACTCAAACGGAATTGACAAATACTGCGGATTAAAAAAATGACCGAATTCACTCAAACGCTGAAAACTGGAAAAACGGAATTTAGCGGAATAATTAAACTCTGAAAAAACTACTGTGGGCAACACCGTGTATAATTAATTGCTTACTTTAGTGCTTAAACAATGGCAGTTGCGTGTTTGCTACGTCTGATTTTCCTGCGGAAAATCCTCGCACACAAACCCGCAACTTTCCATACACAACCACGTTAGCAAACATATGACCAAAAATGAAAATCCTTAAAACATTCATATTTCTTGCTTTAATCATAAGCTGTGCGGAGAAAAAAACCGAAGAAAATATATTGGAATTTGATAAAGTTTTGGGCAAAGAAAATGTTGTTACTTTAGACTTTATTGTGTCTGATTTTGAAAATGACTTTCTTAAAAGACAATATCCGAATCTGAATACTGAAAATGCCTATCGCCAGTTTTTAACTGATTTACGTGATGACAAAACTAAAAACTGGAAAAGAATATCAGAAAAAGCAATTGAAAAGTTCGAATCGAGTGAATTAAGACTGCAAATGTATGAGTTTCCAGATTCGGTTTGGATTTTAAAGAATAGCTCTTTTGACAAAATAGAATCCGACTCCGTATCATTTTTAAACATTCCTTACCCATATATAAAATCAAGATTTAAATACATAAATCCTGACGGCTCTACCGAATTCTTACATTCAAGAGGTGGTGGCGAAATTAAACTTAACGACAACTTTGATTCTATTGTGAAATCTGAACTAAAAACACCTCGATTTAATTTTATTGGCACTTATCTTATGGCTTTAAAATCGGTTAGTAAGGACAATGATTTTTTAGAAGAGTTTTACGACATTAAAAATTCAATGGGAATTATTTCTCCTGAATTAACCGTAAGCGTAATGTTAGAACGGAATGTGGATTTAAATAGTCCTACAATTAGAAAAATAATTATACTTGAAATGATATATTGAGAACAAAAATACGTTTGCTAACACCGTGTATAAGCCATTGCTTGGTCATCGCTCATCTGAAAAATCCTCGCGGATTTCCCTGCTGGGTTTTGTGCTTTTAATGGTTCGTGCCCAGACCCGCAACGGCTCATAGTGTGCCGAGCAAGCAATGGGCGGCAACATTTACCCATTGTGAACTGTGGATAAGATGGTGGA
>NZ_JBFVFE010000100.1:0-7925 GCF_052728615.1 Mariniflexile sp.
AGGCAATGAACACATATAAATCAATTGAAGAAAATTACAAAGAATTAACTATTCCACATTATTCTAAAACATAACCATAAAAATGAAACAAATCAAATTTTGGGGAGTTTTAATTTTTTTCGTGTCAATTTTATTTATCGGTTGCAAAAATTCGAGTAACTCAAAAGTAACTTCATCCGAAAAAACAGAATTGACAGATGCCGAAGATGAATGGGTTTCAATTTGGAACGGTAAAGACTTAACTGGCTGGCACACCTATTTCAATACTCCTTTGGCTGGTTATGCCAATACCAAGGAGAGGAGTACACTGGGCGTGGACAATCCTACGCAGGATATCATTGATGTAGTCCAATTGGAGGATGGTAGTGCCATTCGCATCTCAGGGGCAGCTTTTGGAATGATGTTTACCGAGCAGGAATATGGCAACTATCATTCAAACTAAAAGTTAAATGGGGCAAGGACAAGCACGTACCGAAAGAAAAGGAAGGCAGGGATAGTGGTTTGCTATATCATGGATTTGGTGAACCTGGATCTGCATATGCCTGGATGAATTCGCATGAAATGCAAATTCAAGAAGAAAACATAGGAGATTACATAGCAATAGGAGACCTAGAAATCGATGTTCCGAGCAAACCTATGGATGGTATTTTCTATCAATATGATGAAAATTCAGCGCTTCGGACATACTTTTCTGCTAAATTATATAAGGATGATCGACTAGTAGAACCAGTAGACGGTTTTAATGATAGTTGGGCAAAAATGTATGTGATGAAGTATCCTGACAAAGAAAATAAGTATGGAGAGTGGAATGACATTGACTTAATCTGCTATGGAGATTCAAGTATACACATGGTCAATGGTACTGTTGTTATGAGGTTATTTAACTCAAAAAAAACGAGCGATAATAGCCCTCTTAAGGCTGGGAAGATAGGGCTTCAATCGGAAGGAGCTGAAGTATACTATAAAGACATCAGGCTTAAACGGATTGATAAGATGCCAGAGTTATAAATCATTAAAATTCCATTAATAAAATCCTTAAAGGCGTTAAAAATACATATGCTAACTAAAGATGTATAAAAGAATGCGGTAGTATGTGCTTAATCAAATGTTAGTGCTTTTTGTTTCGTATGATCTTCAATAGGTCCAAAACAATAACTGGAACAAACACTACTTACAAGCATTATATAAAAAATTACTATTTTTATCTTAACCAATGTTAGTTGCTTTGTTTGCTTGCTTCTGATTTTTCTTCCGGAAAGTCCTCCTACATAAACACGCAACTTTCCATTATATACACATTAAACACAACTCATTCTTAATTCTTAATTAAAAAAAATGCTCCATTTAAAGCTAGAAACTGATCCTCGTTGGGTACATATTGTAGAATCGAATATTGAGGAAATACTTACCGATCATGCTTGGTGCGAGCAAAAAGCAGCTACAAACGCCATCACTATAATTACATTGAATTCTGAACATCCCGATTTGGTAACCGATTTATTGGCACTTGCCAAAGAAGAATTGGAACATTTCGAAATGGTGCACGAAATCATTAAAAAGCGTGGTTACAAACTAGGTAGGGAACGCAAAGACAGTTATGTTAACGAACTTTTTAAGTTTATGAATAAAGGCGGCAACAGGGTACAATGTATGGTGGACAGACTGTTGTTTTCTGCTATGATTGAAGCCCGAAGTTGCGAACGTTTTAAGCTCCTTTCAAAAGAAATAAATGATCCCGAACTTTCTAAATTTTACCACGAATTAATGATCAGTGAAGCGGGTCATTACACCACATTTATAGGTTTCGCCAGAAAATATGGTAAAGATGTGGATGTGGAAAAACGCTGGAAAGAACTCGTGGAATTTGAAAGTGAAGTGATTAAAAGCTACGGAAAACACGAAACCATTCATGGATAAAAGTTATTTCAAAAGTTAGTTATTTTATCAAACTATTATATGACTGGGATTGTTTCAGCTTCTTACTACATGGTAAACCTATTAAAATAGGAACATTGGTTTTAACGGTTCCACCCGCTTCTAACAACTACTGTCAATCTAATCTCAAACAGAATGTTTAACTTTGCCTAATTTATCATTTAGCCCATAATTTTAGAATGATTCACATTCAAGAAAAAACCTTACAGGATTTAGAATTTTCTACCGTTTTACGTCAAGTTAGCGAACATTGCGTAACATCGTTAGGAAATGAAAAAGCATTACAAATAGTTCCTTTTGGCAGTAAGGAAGTCCTTCTCAATAATTTACAATTAACCAACGAATATGTATCGTCTTTACAGAATGATAACCGCATTCCTAATCACGGGTTTGATTCTATTGAAAAGGAAATCAAACTGCTACGTATTGAAAACACCTATTTAGATGTCCATAGCTTAAAGAAAATTGTTTCCATTTCATTAACCACCAACGCCATTGTTTCATTTTTAAAAAAATTTGAAACGTATTACCCAAACCTTTATGAATTTGGATCGCACATAGAAGTTACCAAAGTCATTATTGAACGCGTCGATACGATTGTAGATCGCTTTGGCGATATTAAAGATAATGCATCGCCTTTACTTTTAGATTTAAGACAAAGCATAAACAAAGTAAAAGGGCAGATAAACCAAAGTTTTGTCTCTGCTTTAAACACCTATCATGGTTTGGAATATTTGGACGATATTCGAGAATCTGTAGTTGAGAACCGACGTGTTTTAGCCGTAAAAGCCATGTACCGCCGTAAGGTTAAAGGCTCGATAATGGGCAATAGCAAAACGGGAAGCATTGTGTATATGGAACCCGAAGCAACCTTAAAATACTCGCGGGAACTCAATAATTTGGAGTATGAAGAAGATGAGGAAACCGTTCGTGTTTTAAAAGAACTCACCAATTTTATTCGTCCGTTTTTACCGCTTCTAGAAAATTACCAAGACTTTTTAATCGCGATGGATGTTATTTCCGCAAAATCAAAATACGCCCGTTCCATGAATGCGATTCTTCCTGAGATTTCGGAAGAGAAAACCATGTATTTGTGCGATGCTTACCACCCGCTTTTATATTTGAATAACGAAAAAAAGAAAGAAAAAACATTTCCGCAGACCATTGAATTAAAACAAGACAGTAGAATTATTGTTATTTCCGGCCCGAATGCTGGTGGAAAAAGCATCACTCTTAAAACAGTTGGTTTATTGCAAGTGATGTTGCAAAGTGGTATGCTAATTCCGGTACACGAACGCAGCACCGTTTGTTTGTTCGATAGGATTTTAACCGATATTGGCGATAACCAGTCTATTGAAAATCATTTAAGTACGTACAGCTACCGTTTAAAACAGATGAATTATTTCTTAAAAAAATGCAATAAAAACACGCTTTTTTTAATTGATGAATTCGGTACAGGAAGCGATCCCGAATTGGGTGGTGCTTTAGCTGAAACGTTTTTAGAGGAATTTTACCATCGGGAGGCTTTTGGCATCATTACAACGCATTATTCCAACTTAAAAATATTGGCAAACGAATTACCTAATATGCTCAATGCCAATATGTTGTTTGATGAAAAAACCTTGGAGCCTTTATACAAACTGGTAATTGGACAAGCCGGTAGCAGTTTTACCTTTGAAGTGGCACAGAAAAATGGCATTCCGTTTAGTTTGATCAATCGGGCCAAAAAGAAGATTGAACGCAGTAAAGTCCGTTTTGATGCCACCATTGCAAAACTTCAAAAAGAACGCTCAAAGCTTGAAAAAACGGGCGAATCCTTAAAGTTGAACGAAAAGAAAAAAGGGCAAGAAGCCGATAAATTAGAGGAAACCAATGCAAAAATCCAAAAGAAACTTGAAAGCTATCAGGAATTATACGATAGCAACCAACGATTGATTTACTTGGGTCAAAAAGTAAATGATATGGCTGAAAAATATTTCGACAACAAACAAAAGAAAGCGTTGATGGACGAGCTGTTTAAACTGGTTCAAATTGAAAACTCCAAACGAAAAAAAGTAACTGTAAAAGAGAAAAAGGTGATAAAAGCCAAAGAAGAACAGGTTAAGCAAGAAGCAGAAAAAGTGGTTACCGTTATTCGCGAAAAGAAAAAAGAAGCGAAGAAAAAAGCTGTTCAAGCTCCAAAGCCAAAATCGATTTTAAAAGTTGGCGACCGCGTTAGAATGCAAGATGGTCGTGCCATTGGCAGTATTGACAAGATAGAAAAAAATAAGGCTATTGTGAATTATGGCATATTTACAACAAATGTGAGTTTAGAAGAATTGGAATTGGTTGAAGCAAAAAAATGATAGACTTACCAAAACATAAAAAACTTATTTTATTTGACGGTGTTTGCAATCTTTGTAACACCTCCGTTCAATATGTTATAAAGCATGATAAAAAGGATGTGTTTTTATTTTCTGCCCTGCAAAGCGAATATGGACAACAACTCATTGAATCGTATAAAATTGATACCAATAAAGTCGATTCCATTTTGTTATACACGCCCGGAAAAGGCATTGATTATAAATCGACAGCTGCTTTAAAAATCGCTTACAACTTAGGGTTTCCCCAAAGTTTAATGACCGTATTTTTTATTATTCCACCGTTTATTCGGAACTGGGTTTATGATTATATTGCTAAAAACCGATATAAATGGTATGGAAAAAAAGATGCTTGCATGATCCCTACTCCTGAATTGAAAAGTAAGTTTTTGGATTAAATATCACGTCATTGCAATGACGGGTTATTTCTCAACCAAACTCCCCCATTCTGTCCAAGAACCATCGTAAACGGAGATATTTTCATACCCAGAAATGGTTGCTCCAAGTGCTAAAACACAAGCGGTAATACCCGATCCACAAGAAAAAATAACGGGATCTTCTTTTTTGGCTAGCTTTTGAAATTTTGTTTCTATCATTTCATTTGAGAGCAATTGATTATCATCTAACAAATCTTCAAATGGCAAGTTTACCGAATTAGGAATCGTTCCCATCCGCAATCCTGCTCTGGGTTCTGCTTCTAAACTTTTAAACCGCGCTTCAGAACGTGCATCGATAATTGTATGACTTTTAGATTCTGAAGCCTTTTTCATATCATTAAAAAACTTCATTAATTCCGGTTTGTAAGTGGCTTCAAAATTACCTGGTTTACCGGTATAAGGTTTTATTGCTTCTGTTGCAAAACCTGCTTTTTTCCATCCAGGAAATCCACCATCTAAAACCGCCACATTATTATACCCAAAAGCCTTGAACAACCACCAGACGCGGGCACTCGAATAAATACCTTTATCATCATAAACCACAATGGCACTGTCTTTATTAATTCCTAATTCCCTTGCGGATTTTTGAAATTGCTCTTGTGAAGGAAATGTTGATGGAAACGGTGCTGTGGTATCGCTAAACTTGTTTTTTATATCGAATAATCGTGCGTTGGGTATTTGGGACTGACTTGCATCAAAAACCTTATTGATGGTGCCATCCAAAACAATTAAATTTTCGGCTTCTAAATGTTCTCGAAGCCACGAAACGGAAACTAGGGGTTGGGAAATTGTGATTTTAGCCATAAAAAAAACGGTTTTATCGGTCTGAAAGTTACTATAAAAATTTTTGGTGCTAATGGCACAAATTTACACAAATCTATATGTAAAAGTTTTTTTTATTTTCACGAATTTAACAGACTTTCAGTCTGTTTTAAAAATAACTTCCTTCTACAGCTCATAACGGTTCAGTTAAGAATCTAAATCGAAAGTCTCGGTGGGGTCTTTGTCCTCATTGTAGTTCATCATATTTTCACCATCGGCAATAATGGAGCAAACCGTAGCATCACCTGTAACATTTACTACGGTTCTAAACATATCCAAGATTCTATCCACAGGAAAAATAATAGCAATCCAAACAGGATTTAATCCCACTGAATTCAGCACGACGATGAGCATCACCAAGCCCGCACTTGGCACTGCTGCAGAACCAATGGATGCCAATGTTGTGGTGATAACAACGGTTAATTGCTGGCCAATAGTTAAATCTATCATGTGCATTTGTGCCAAGAAAATAACCGCCACCGCTTGATATAAACTGGTGCCGTCCATATTGACCGTGGCACCAATAGGCAACACAAAACTGCTTACTTTTTTATCGACACCCAGATTTTGTTCCACACATTCCATGGTAACAGGAAGTGTGGCAGCGCTACTGGAAGTTGAAAACGCCAAGGTTTGTGCGGGCCCCATCGCTTTAAAAAAGCCTAAATACGGTATTTTCTTAACGAATAGTTTTAAAATAGTTGGATACACCACAAAAATCATGAGCAACAAGCCCGTTAAAACGGTTAGAGAATACCAACTCAACCCTTTAAAAATTTCGATGACTTTACCAATGTCGTCTCCCGCCATTTTACCCACAACACCTGCCAATAAGGCGAAGACAAAAAATGGTGCTGCTTGCATTACCAAGTCAACCATTTTTAAAAACACTTCATTAATGCCGTCAACCAAGGTTAAAACGGGTTGTGATTTTTCATTAGGAATGAACAGCAAACACACCCCAAAAAACAAGGCAAAAAAGATGATTTGCAGCATTAACCCATTATTTGAAAGTGAAAAGAAAAAGTTTTCGGGCACAATATCTACCAAAGGCTGTAGCGGAGATACTTGTTTTTGTTTGGTTGCTTTTTCAATTTTATCTGAAACCGAAGCTTCCTTTAATTCCGCTTTCGTTAATTCTGAAATCTCTTGCGCCCGTTCAAAAAACTTGGGGTCTTTTAAATAGTTAATGCCATCCTTAACCTCATGACCTTGGGAAGCTGCCCAAATTTCGTAGCTAATGCGATTATCAATTCTACTCTGTTCATCTATTAACTTACCCGGTTTAACAACATTTACCAAAAGCAAGCCCAAAGAAATGGCCAAAATGGTTGTAATCAGGTAAAAAAACAGGGTTTTCCCTCCCATTCTACCTAGGCTTTTTGGGTCCCCAATATTAGCCACGCCACCAATGATGGAAAACAGCACCAAAGGCACCGCAATAAGTTTAAGCAGATTGATGAAAATAGTCCCGAAAGGATCTATCCAATTTATGGTAAACGCACTCCAACCTAATGAACTTGACAGTAATGCCCAAATAATACCGAGCGTCATGCCTATTAATATTTTCCAATGTAGTGCTAGTTTTTTCATAAGCCTCTCCTAACCTCTCTAATTCCTCTGCGCGCTCAGCACAGGCTTGGAGAGGAACTGTTTTTAGTTAATTATTAAATTTGTTGAACAAGATAAGTATTTTAAATTTTGTTTGAAGAATTGTTTTTATGGATTCTATTTTAAAGGTTTAGGGCAAACTTTGAACAACTTTGTGAATTAGTTGTAGCACAAAGATACACAGAGAAATACACGAAGTTTCGCAGAGAAGAAGCGGATGTTTTACTAAACTCCAACACAATAGAAGCATCAATACCCAACTTGATACTTATTTCCCTTGCTACTTTTAAGGTTGGTTCACTTTTACCAGTTAAGTACTCGCTTATTCTTGATGTGCTAACTCCTAAAAGTTCGGATAAACGTTTTTGGTTCAATCCCATTTCAGCCATACGCATTTTTACAACCTCGGGAAGAGCTGGTTTTTTAACTGGATAGGTGCTTTCTTCATAATCGGCAACAAGGTCTGATAACAGATTTAACTCAATATACTCTTTAGCTTCTGTATTCTCGATGTTGTTGGTGTTTTGCAAAAGCGTTTCAATGCGCTCTACAATAACGTTATATTCTTTTTCTGTTTGAATCATGACTAGATGCTTTAATGTTTTTAATATGGTATATGACAAAATTCTAGATTGAAAATATAAACAGCATGCTTTTAGTATATTACTGTTTGTCCGTTACGGAGACCTCACAGGTGGGGTGTCAAATTTGAAGTATCTAAAATTTAAAATTCCGTTCTCTTTTTTATCTTCAATAATGA
>NZ_JBFVFE010000101.1:0-7689 GCF_052728615.1 Mariniflexile sp.
CATAAAAGCAAAAAATGGAACAGAATCGTCAAATTATGTCAAAATGCTGCATAATGGGAAATTTGTCGTACACCCTAAGTTCATCCATTACTTGTCTAAAAAAAAGATTTTTTGTAATTTATGGCTTTTAAAATAAAAAATTTCTTGAAACCGACTATACTCGAGGCAGACCCGATAGCTATCGGGACATAGAGGTATTTCGCCGTCCCGATAATTATCGGGATCATTTTGGCCTCGGGACCAAAAACCGTCCCGAAAGCTTTCGGGATTGTATTTTGCACCACCCGGAATTGCAAAAAGGCAATTCCGACCTCCCCCAAGGGGAGGTATAATTGGAAACCCCGACGCAGAGCGTCGAGGAATTCTTTAGATTAAACAATAAAAGATTCCTTTCTTCAAGGGAATAAAAAAAATTATTTTATGGGAAAAGGAGATAAAAAAACAAGGCGTGGTAAAATAAACCGAGGCTCTTTTGGCGTTAGACGCCCTAGAATTAAAAAGAAACCTTCCGTTGAAACCAAAATAAGCATTGATAAAAAAGCGATTGCTAAATAACCTTTTTGAAAATTCGTCTATCTAATAAAAACCAAATCGGTTTCGGTAGACAGTGGTTCGCTAAAATGATAGCCTTCATAATTAAATGCTTTAATATCATCAATGGTTTTGGCGTTGGTGTCAATAACGTAACGTGCCATTAATCCGCGGGCTTGTTTGGCAAACGCCATGATTATTTTGTATTCGCCATTTTTAAAATCCTTGAAATTAGCGGTAATTACAGGTGCTTTTAATGCTTTGCTGTCAATGGCCTTAAAATACTCATTACTTGCTAGGTTTAAAAACATCTCGCCATTTTCCAGTTCGTCGTTCAATGTTTTTGTTATGGTTTTTCTCCAAAATCCATATAGGTTTTTGTTTTTCCCCACCGGGAATTTAGTACCCATTTCCAATCGGTATGGCTGTATTAAATCCAATGGTTTTAGCAAGCCGTACAAACCCGACAAAATACGCAGGGTGTTTTGAGCGTTATTTATTTTTTCCTGTGACATGGAATAGGCATCAAACCCTCTATAAACCTCGCCACTAAACGCGTATATGGCCGGTCTTGCATTATGTGATGAAAACGGTAATTGCCATGATTGATTGCGCTCATAATTCAACTGCCCCAACGCATCGGAAATACCCATGAGTTTCGATAGGCTTTTAGCCGATTTTTTTTTAAGTAATTTATGGATACGTTCAGATTGCCCTAAAAACTGGGCCTCGGTGTATTTGGTGGTGGGTAATTCTGTTTCAAAATCGAGCGACTTTGCGGGTGATATAACTAATTTCATCGAAAATATTATTTGTCATTTCCGTGAATCCCGAAAGCTCCCGAGCTATCGGGACGGGAGGAAATCTTGTTTTTATTTATAAACCAAAGTTTAGTACATGACAAAATAATCTTACATCATAAAAATAACTATTAAAGTTGACCCCTCCGCCTATCGGCACCTCCCCTTGAAAAAAGGGGAGGAATTATTTAAGGAGATTTTTTTAATAATTTGATGTTAATAAATTTTTGTCATGTACTTAAAAACCAAAGTTACAAATACTAAATCCAAAAAAATAAAATTACAAAATCTAAATTCCAAAAAATAAAATCTAAAATTTAGATTACGCTTTTGGTAAAAACACTTCGGCCATCATGCAACGGGCGCTACCGCCCCCACAAGCCTCAATAGTATCCAGAGAACTTGAAAGTATTTGGGTATGTTTTTCCAATGTTTCTATTTGATTTTTGGTTAAGGAATCATACGCTGCTTGACTCATAATCAAATACCCTATATCATTGGCGCCTTTTACTTGCAACATATTGCCTGCAAAATTATTAACCTGTGCTTCGGTAATATCGATAATATCTTTCCCATCTTCTTTTAAGTGGCCAATCACATTGCGGCGTTCTTTTTTATCATCAATACAGCTCAAACAAATAACGGCAAAAGTCTCTCCTATACACATCATCACATTGGTATGGTAAATGGCTTTCCGCTCGCCGTTCACCGTTTGGTTAGCGTTGAAAATAACAGGCAAGTATTCAAAATCCTCGCAAAATTCAATAAACAGATCTTCATCGGCTCTGGGCGACAAGGCGCAATAGGCTTTTCTGTTCACTCTATCCAACACAATACTTCCGGTGCCTTCAAGAAAAACGTGTTCGTCTTCCGCATCGGTATAATCTATGATGTTATTAATAGTAAATCCCGAATTTTCTACCGCTTCCAGAATATCCTCACTACGCTCCAAACGTCGGTTTTCTGCAAACATGGGATACAGGCCCACATCGCCATTTTCATGAAACGATACCCAGTTATTTGGAAAAATGGAATCGGGCGTATCAAACTCCTCGGTATCCTGCACAACAATTACCTGTACGCCAATGCCTCTTAATTTGTTAACATAAGTATCAAACTCCTGTTGTGCTTTGGCATTAACAGTTTGTGGCAATAATTCAGCCATTACTTTTTGGTAATAGTTGTTTACCGCGGTTTGCTCGTTCATCCTAAAATGGATAGGACGAACCATTAAAATGGTATTGGTGGCCTGTTTCATCTTTTAAAAAATTACGCTACAAAAGTAAGACTATTTTAGGCGATAAAAAATGAGGTTTTTAAAGTTGATGGTGTTATTAAACTCCCTAAGAGCAGAGACCATAAGGCACAAGATTCCAAAAAAAAGAAATTCCAAATTCCAAAAAAAAACTTGTTTAATATACAATTAAGATATACTTTTGATATATCTAAAGGCAAAATAACATGAAACTTCCATAACGGGTTTTCGATATCCAAATAAATAATCATAAGGAAGCAACAGGTGTCAAATAAAAAACAAATAATATAAACACATGAAAACTGTCTCGTTAAAAATTGATGATTCTATTTTTGTTGAAACTGAAAAGATTCTTTCAAAAATTAAAAAACCCAGAAACCGGTATATCAACGACGCTATTGATCACTATAATCGATTGCAAAAACGTGCTCTTTTAGAAAAAAAACTTAAAAAAGAATCTGATTTAGTAAAAGCGGACTCCATGGCTGTATTAAAAGATTTTGAAGCTATTGATTATGTCGATTAAACAATATGAAATCTGGATTGCAGATTTAAACCCACAACTTGGAACTGAAGCTGGAAAAACAAGACCAGTACTTATTATACAAACAAATTTTCTAAATCAAATACCACATCCGTCAACAATTATTTGTCCGATTACAACAAATGTTAAAAATGATTCAGAAATTTTACGCGTTCATTTAAAAAAAGGAGACGCCAATTTACACCAAAATTGTGATGTTATGATAGACCAAATAAGGACCATTGATAACAAACGATTCATTAAAAAAGTTGGCGATTTACCAAAAAACTTGATTGATAAAATCAAAGAAAATTTAATGATAATTATGGATTTAGAATAGAACATGGGAGCCTCTTTGTTTATTTAAAAGTTCGCATCTAATAACACATTGCATACACAGAAAGTTTCTTCCTATATTTACCCTACAATCACTCCCTCACCAAAGGCATCGTACTACAACGCAACAAGCCTTCTTGTTTGCCTATTTCGGCATAAGGTACTTCTTCTACAGTAAACCCTTCTTGTCGCAACCACGTGTTCAGTCTGGTAAAGTTTTTTTCTGATATGATAACATCTTCTGAAATTGAAAAAACATTACTGTTCATTTGGTACATTTCATCTTTGGTGATTTCAAAAACGTTTTCCTTTCCAAAAAAAGCAACCAACCATTGGTACTCCCGTTCTATTAGAAAGCCGTTTTTATGGATGATGGCTTTGTCTTTCCCAATAGGCTGGAAACAGCAATCTAAATGCAAGGCATTTTCTTTGGCGTTTGTGTTCGATTTTCGGAGTTCAAAGGATTTAACCGTTTTATCGGGAAACAATTCCTGAATGGCAATAACCGCATCCATATTGGTGCGTGCCGTAATCAATTGCGGATAATCCTCCCCCGAATAGGTGCCGATAAAAATATGGTCGTTCCACGGAATCACATCACCACCTTCCACATGGCATTCTGGTGGCAAAATAACACGGTTTTTTCTATCAATTTGATTCCATACATAGCGAATGGCTTCAATTTCCGCTTCTCTGTTGGGTAGAATATTGGCCCTAATTATTTTATCTTCTATTACAAAAGCGATATCGCGCGAAAATATTTGGTTACAATCTTTAATGACCTTCGGTCTAAAAACCTGAACGTCGTACTTTTTAAAAACAGCAGCAACGGCTTCCATTTCACCAACCATATCAGCTTCTTTTGGATACGTGCCCGCCAATACGTTCTCAATGCTTTTAGGGTCATAGCAATCTTCCACCTTTGGTGTTGGTCCATTGTTTTCGGCAGTTCCTAAAATAACAACCCTTAACTTGGAAGTCTCGTTTCTTATATGGAGTTTTAACATGGTGTAGCTATAAAAAAGCCTCATAAGGTTTAGTTATGAAGCTTTAATTTTTTAAATAAACTATTTTTACCTTTTATCCAAAGGAGTAAAAGATCTAAGAGTAGCCCCGGTATATATTTGTCTTGGTCTACCTATTGGTTCTTTGTTTAAACGCATTTCACGCCATTGGGCTATCCAACCTGGTAAACGCCCTAATGCGAACATAACGGTAAACATATCGGTTGGAATGCCCATGCCCCGGTATATTATACCGGAATAGAAATCGACATTGGGATACAGTTTTCTGTCCACAAAGTACGGGTCTTCCAAGGCTTCTTTTTCAAGGCACTTGGCAATATCTAAAATGGGATCGTCAATTCCCAAATTACCCAACACTTCGTCGGCAGCTTTTTTAATGATCTTGGCACGCGGATCAAAGTTTTTATAAACACGATGGCCAAAGCCCATTAAACGGAACGGATCTTCTTTGTCTTTTGCCTTCGCCATGTACTTTTTAGTATCTCCATCGTCTGCTTTAATAGCTTCAAGCATTTCCAGAACTGCTTGGTTGGCGCCCCCATGGAGCGGTCCCCAAAGCGCTGATATACCTGCCGATAACGATGCAAATAATCCTGCATGGGAGGAGCCTGTAATTCTGACTGTAGAGGTTGAACAATTTTGTTCATGGTCGGCATGCAAAATTAAAAGCTTGTCCAATGCATCAATTAAAACTTTATTTTGGATATAACATGCATTTGGCTGACTGAACATCATTTTTAAAATATTCTCAACATACCCTAAGGAATTATCTCCATAATCCAATGGCAATCCTAATTTCCTGCGATAGGTCCAAGCCACTAAAACCGGGAATTTACCAAGTATTTTCACGATAGCTCTATACATGTCTTCTTCAGAATTAACATTAACTGAAGATGGGTTAAACGCGGTTAATGCACTGGTTAATGAAGAAATAACACCCATGGGGTGTGCCGACTTAGGAAACACATCCACAATTTTCTTTATATCCTCATCTACAATAGATTGTGCCTTAATGTCGTGGTGAAATTTATCATTCTGTTCCTTGGTAGGAAGTTCACCAAAAATCAAAAGATACGCAACCTCTAAAAAATCAGCTTTTTCAGCCAACTCTTCAATTGAATAGCCCCGATATCTTAAAATGCCTTTTTCACCATCTAAAAATGTAATGGCACTTTCACAAGAACCTGTATTTTTATATCCAGGGTCTAATGTGATGACTCCATCTGATGCACTTCTGAAATTAGAAATATCAATTGCTAATTCATTTTCTGTTCCTTCAATTACCGGAAGTTCTATTTTTTTCCCATTGACTTCAATGGTAGCAGTATTTGCCATAAGTTAAATGATTTGTGATTCTTTAATTCAATTGCTAATTTACGAAATATCCCATTAGTTTAATCAGTGTTGAAAGCAAACATTTATTCATTTAACAAATTATTTTAAATTTATGCAAAAAAAAAAGCGATTATTAAAATAATAACCACTTTTTTTAAAAAAATAAATATTTTTACTTGATTTTAAATGCTTTTTCTTGAGGGAAATAAGCCGTATCTCCCAATTGCTCTTCAATACGAAGCAATTGGTTGTATTTAGCCATACGGTCGCTACGGGACGCAGAACCGGTTTTTATTTGCCCGCAGTTTAAGGCCACCGCTAAATCTGCAATGGTATTGTCCTCAGTTTCACCAGAACGGTGGGACATTACCGATGTATAACCCGCATTTTTAGCCATATTTACAGCAGCAATGGTTTCTGTCAACGAACCAATTTGGTTTACTTTTACAAGAATGGAGTTGGCAATGCCTTCCTTAATACCTCTAGATAAACGCTCTACATTGGTAACAAATAAATCATCACCTACCAACTGCACTTTATCACCAATTTTATCGGTCAATAATTTCCAGCCGTCCCAATCGTTTTCATCCATGCCATCCTCAATAGAGATGATTGGGTATTTTGCCGCTAGTTCAGCTAAATAATCCGCTTGTTCTGCCGATGTTCTTACTTTTCCTTTATCGCCTTCAAACTTGGTATAATCGTATTTTCCGTTCGCATAAAATTCTGCCGATGCACAATCCAATGCAATCATAATATCGCCACCAAACGTATAGCCCGCTTTTTCAACAGCCAATTTAATGGAATCCAAAGCATCTTCAGTTCCGCCAGCTAAATTAGGCGCAAAACCACCTTCATCGCCCACAGCAGTACTTAAACCCCTGTCGTGCAACACTTTTTTAAGGTTATGGAAAATCTCTGTTCCCATTTGCATAGCATGCGTAAAGTTTTTGGCCTTTACGGGCATGATCATAAATTCCTGGAACGCAATAGGTGCATCACTATGGGAACCTCCGTTGATAATGTTCATCATAGGCACCGGAAGCGTGTTTGCGGAAACCCCACCTACGTAACGGTACAAAGGCATATCCAGTTCGTTGGCTGCCGCTTTTGCCGCTGCCAAAGAAACGCCCAAAATAGCATTGGCCCCTAATTTGGATTTGTTTTTGGTGCCATCCAAATCAATCATGATCTGATCGATTAAATTTTGTTCAAAAACCGAAATGCCCATTAACTCTGGAGCGATCACCGAATTTACGTTATCTACGGCTTTCAAAACACCTTTTCCCATGTAGGCTTTTCCGCCATCGCGCAACTCGACAGCTTCATGCTCGCCGGTTGAGGCGCCCGATGGTACAGCAGCTCTTCCCAAAACACCGTTTTCTGTTACAACATCTACTTCTACCGTTGGATTTCCTCTGGAATCCAAAATCTGTCTTGCGTGTATATTTATAATTATACTCATAATCAGTTTATTTTAACTTATTTAATTAGTTCAAATTTACGGTTAAATCTTGTCTTTTTAAGATGTTTTCAAAGAATTATTAAAAAATACATCTACAACGTTTTAGTAACATTTGCCCTAAAAAACAAAAGCTTTTTTTGGGCGTTACCACAAGGGTCGGGCTTTTATTCGCTATTTAATATTTTTTTAGAGGAACTCATGAATTTAAATATTTCACTGCAAGTCCTCGCTCTCCCGAAACGACGGGATCGCTGTGGGCTTTCCGCTGCAATCCCTAACGCGGGCAACCAGCTAAGTTTATGGGTTTTCGCTGCTTTTTGTCATCCTAAAACGGTTACTAAATGAAGACCTCACAGGTGGGGTGTCAAATTTGTGCGTATTCATAAAAAATCGTTCGGTCTGTTTTTTAAACTTTTTCG
>NZ_JBFVFE010000102.1:0-7483 GCF_052728615.1 Mariniflexile sp.
TATAAAAGCAAGCAAGGCCATAGAATCAAACAGTTATGCCAAAATGCAGCGTAATGGGAAATTTGTCGTACACCCTTAAAAATGAGTTCCTTAATAATTCCTCCCCTTTTTTAAGGGGAGGTGCCGATAG
Source organism: Mariniflexile sp. (assembly GCF_052728615.1). NCBI lineage: Bacteria > Pseudomonadati > Bacteroidota > Flavobacteriia > Flavobacteriales > Flavobacteriaceae > Mariniflexile > Mariniflexile sp. The sequence goes on from NZ_JBFVFE010000102.1 coordinate 131, forward strand.
GCGGAGGGGTCAACGATAGAAGTTATTCAAATATCAACGAACTGTTTTTGTCATGTACTAAAATGTTTTACCAATTTTTGGTAAATTTGGAAAAATATTAAAAAATGAGTAAAAACACATCAATATCACTTGGGGATCATTTCGAACAATTTGTGCAAAGTCAAATTTCTGTTGGAAGATATAAAAACGTCAGTGAAATAATCAGAGCCGGACTTCGACTTTTGGAAGATGAAGAAAGTAAGGTTATTGCTCTCAAAAGTGCAATCCAAGAAGGTTTGGATAGTCCAAGCGTGGAAAACTTTGATTTTGACGAGAATCTCACAAAGCTCAAATCAGAAAAAAGAAAAAATGGCTAAACTCACATTGAACAAGAAGCCATTGATGACCTTAACAATATTTGGGATTATACTTCACAAAATTGGTCTGAAAATCAAGCTGATAAATATTATGCTATCATGAAGTCTGCTTGTGAAGATATTTCTAAATGTTCTGTAATTGGAAAAAAGTATGATAAAATTGAGATTGGTTTATTAGGCCATAGAATTGGAAAACACATTATATTTTATCAGATAATATCTGATAATGAAATCGAAATCATAAGAATATTGCACGAACGAATGGACTTAAAGAACAAATTAAGTGAATAAAAATTGCCCATTCTATAATTTTCCTAATGATTTAACCAAATTTGCAACTTGGTGCGTACTAATGGTTTTGTGTTAAAACCAACAACTAATTCACAGCCACTTCTTCCGCTTAAAATAATAAAGCATTCCTAAAAAAATAGTAATCATAACGCCCCATAAAATATAATAGGAGTACTTATAATGTAGCTCCGGTATGTTATCGAAATTCATACCGTAAATACCAGCAATAAAGGTCAAGGGGATAAAAATGGATGCCATGATGGTTAGTACTTTCATCACCTCGTTCATTCTATTGCTAATGGTAGTCATGTACATATCCATTAAACTCCAAATCATTTCACGGTAAATATCGATGTTTTCAGAAACTTGGATGATATGGTCGTAAATGTCGCGGAAAAAAGTCTTTGTTTTGGGCTGGATGAGCGGACTTTCATGTTTTTCAATTCTATTGATGACTTCGCGAAGCGGAAAAATGGCACGTCGCACCCTCAGTATTTCCCTTTTTAAATCTTGAATATCCCTATTGACGGTTTTGCTGACATTGCCCAAGAAAATATCATCCTCAAAATCTTCAATTTTATCGCCCAAAGTTTCTATAACCGTAAAATAATGATCGACTATGGCGTCCATTAAAATATAAAGCAAATAATCCGCCTGCAACCCGCGCGCCCTACCTTTACCTTGTCTAATGCGCTCTCTTACAGCATCAAACACATCGCCTTCCGATTCTTGGAACGAAAGCACATAGCCATTGCCCAAAACAAAACTGACTTGCTCTGAAGCGATCGTGTCGTCTTTGTCAATATAAAGCATTTTAACCACCACAAATAAGTAATCTTCATACTCATCAATTTTCGGGCGTTGGGAGATGCTTACAATATCTTCTATAACAAGTGGGTGTAAATTGAAGTGATGGCCTAATTTTTCTATTTCGGTAACGTGGTTTAAACCGTTTAAGTTTATCCAGGTTACAGAATCGGACAGTTTAAAACTGAAGGTTTCTTCAATGGTAGTGAGTTCTTTCTCAACACATTTCTCCATGTTGTAGTCAAAAACGTCAATAAATAATTTTTTCGTTGCTTTCTCACCGGTGTAAATAACGCTACCGGGTGCTTTCCCTAATTTTTTATGATGCTTTTTAATTCTGTTTTTACCCATTTTTTTAACAGTATAGAATATTTAAATATCGTCAATTCCAGAATCAATTACATCTTCTATGGCATCTTTTTTTATAAGGGTTACGGCTCTTTGCAACATCAGGTTATTGGGGTAGGTTACCAAATCGCCGTTTTCCAATCGTAAATGTAATTGAAAGGCTCTAATATCTTCAATGATGGCCTGTATGGGGAAATCCTTATCATGGATTTCAATTTTGTCGCCTACCTTATAAGGGAAAGAGAAAAACATAATAATTCCTGATGTGATGTTGCTTAAAATAGACCAAATTGCAAATAGACCAATACCGATAACCGCAAAAATAGATGAAAATAGTACCACCAGATCACGTGCTTGCGTACCAAAAATAAATGGGATAATTAATAGGCCCAATATAAGTAGTGTAACAGATACGTATCTGTTTATTAGGTGTATACGCGCTAAGTTGATACCGTTTTTTCTTGATATTTTTGTTATAAGTGCTACTAAAATAAAGCGAACGATTAGTAATATAAGTAGAAGAAATCCCGTAATAATAAATTCGCTTTGAAATTTTTCAAAAAACATATTGGTTTTTGTTAAGATTGATTGATAGACAAAGGTACGTTAGAAAATTAAAACGGTTTAATGTAATTGAAGGGAATCTCTAAGGGTTTCATCTATAATACGATTTTTGGTCCAATAAGCAGATTTTATGGTTTTTAATTTAGTAGCCCTTGTAGTAAGTTGTTTGGCATTTTCGCCAAAACCACTTTTAAAGGTTTCTTCCCAACTTAAAATATCATGGGGGAAATTTGCATTGAAGTTAATAATAAGTGTTCGGTTTAATTCAGGATAAAAAATACTATAAGATCCTTTAGATAAAGCAGCAGTAGCTTTATATGCTTTTAAAGGCACATGGCGTAATCTTGTAAATTCAAAGGATGGGACTATTTGCAAATCCCCAATAGGTAAAGATTCAGGATCTATGCGTAATTGTGTCCATAATTCATTTTCCAAAATGGTTTTTTCAAGTTTGAAATTTTCATCTGCTTCACCCTCAAAATAGGAATGGGACATGATTTCAAACTGATTTTTATTATTGAGTTGTGTATAGGCATGTCCACACCATTCTTGTATGGAACTGGACACTTTCATGGCATGTGCCGTATTTGAGACAGGATAGAACGTGCTTTGCATAATGGAATAGGGGTAGATGCCTGTGTTGAAATTTTTAGTGGCATTTAATTTGAGGACAGGTATGTTGTCTGCATTTTTATTATCTGCTTTTACCTGAACAGTTGGTAAAAAATCTTCGGTAACATAAATTAATACAGCATGTCCAGTACGCATTTCTCCGTAGCGGGCCTGATCTAGTTTATAGGATGAGATTTCTGCTTCACCAGCATACCAGTAGTTTTTAAATTGTTGTGTAAGTTTTTTGCCATTGGATACTTGATTAGCAACTGCTTTTGCTTCCAAAGGCTTAACTGTTTCTTTTGAATGTTTTTCTTTTTTACAAGAAGATAACGATGTAAATATGCTAAGAATTGCAAAAAACAGCAGGAATGTTTTAAGTGTTTTTTTCATTTAAAAAACTTTTAATGTTAAAAATACGAACTTATGTAACTTCTGCAATGGTATTTAACGTTTTATAAACTATGTGGGTGGGCAATCCCATAACATTAAAATACGAGCCTTCAATTTTTGTAACGCCTATGTGCCCAATCCATTCCTGAATGCCATAAGCTCCAGCCTTATCAAAAGGTTTACAGGTTTTTATGTAGTATAAAATTTCTTCGTCGGTTAAATTTTTAAATGTAACTTTTGTAATGGCGTTTAAGGTTTTTTCAAAATTTTTAGCTGTAAAACACACCGAAGTAATAACCTCGTGCGTGGCGTTGCTTAACGATTTTATGATGTTGAAAGCATCCATTTCACCTTTTGGTTTTCCTAAAGCTTGGTTGTTGTGCCAAACAATGGTGTCGCTGGTAATAAGAATATCGTTTTCCTTCAATTCATTCTTAAAAGGCAATGCTTTTAGTTGCGCCAAATAATCACTGATTTCAAAATGTTTTAACCGTGGCGGATACTCTTCAACGATTGGTTTTAAACGGATTTCAAAATCCAATCCCAATGTTTTGAAAAAGGCCTGCCTTCTGGGTGAACCCGATGCCAAAATAATGTGGTGGTCTTTTAGTTTTTCGTTCAGCATTTTTTTTTAGTATTCAGTCCCAGTCTTCAATTTTTTTCTTGGGCGCATCCCTTCGGGTCGGGCTTTGCGTTACAAGTCCTCGCTCCTTCGTCGCTGTGGGCTTTCCACTTCAATCCCTTGCGCATCTATTCGCAGCAATAGTCATCATTATAATGTTTAGTACCTATTCTTGTTTTCAGTATTCAAAAATCATTTCTCTCGCAAAGGCGCAAAGGCGCAAAGTTTTAATCCCTTGAATAGAGTTGAACTTTTTATTTAATTTATTTTCAATCAGAACTAGGTTACTTTTGCGGCATACGCTTAGCGGCTTTGCGGCTTCGCGAGAAAATAAATCCCCGTTAATCCAGTCATGCTTATTTTTTCAAAAGAACCAAATAAAGCAACAACGACAACATCCCAAAAAGCATCACTAATTTAAGCATATTACCAATATGGTGAAACTCTTTTTTTGTTGTGGCGCTATAAATTTTAATGCTCGTATAAATTAACGGGCCCATAATTAAAATTAAAAAATAAAACACCGCCATTTGGTTTTTATAAAGTGAATTAAGGATGTAAAACCCAACCGCGAATAAAGGGATAAAAGACAAGGTGAACAATACCTTGCCAGCACGTTCTCTACCAATTGCAATGGGCAAGGTATTCATGCCCGCTTTATGGTCGCCATCAACATCTTCAATGTCTTTTGTTATTTCGCGAAGCAAATTAATAATGAAAGCAAAAACCGCATAGTCAAAAATAATTTTAAAAAACGTTAATTGTGTTTGCTGATTTAAACTTGTGATGCTTGGAAGCAACTCAAAAATCCCAACAATAATCAAACTCATTGCCACTAAAATGGATATGACCACATTGCCAATGATGAGCATTTGCTTTAAATAACTGGCATATACATAAAGCAATGCTGAAATAATGACGAAAATCGAGAAAAACGCACTTCGTCCAACAGAATTGGATAAATAAAAGCCAACGCCAACACCAACCACATTAAAAACGATAAACAGGTTATAAGCTGTTTTTTCAGAAATGGATTTTCCAATTATAAGTTTGTCGGGCTTGTTTATAAAGTCGGTTTCAACATCATAAATATCGTTGATAATATTCCCAGCGGCAGCAATACAGATAGTGGCTAAAATCAACAGTGAAATTCCTAAAGTGTCCAAACTCGTCTCCACACCAAAAGGTTCTAAAAGCGCATATTTTATTAATAATTGCACCATGGCAATCATTAGTAAATTTTTCCAACGGATTAGGTTTAAAAGATTCAAAAGTTCAAAGTTTAAAGTTTTAAGTTGTTTTCAAATGATTGTAAAATATACGCTTAACAACAAACAACAAACACCTAACTTAATTCCACCCATTTCCCTTGCACTTTAAGCACTTGTTCAATAACGTCTCTAACAGCACCTTTGCCTCCTTTTTTATGTGAAATGTATTTGGAAATCCCTTTTATTTCAGGAATGGCATCTTGTGGGCAACTAGGTAAACCAACTACTTTCATAACAGCATAATCGGCAATGTCATCGCCCATATACAATACATGTTCCGGTTTAATATTATTGGCAGAAATATATTCCTTGAACGCCGTTATTTTATCGTGTGCCCCTAAAAAAACATCTTTAATTCCTAAGCCTTCCAATCGTAATTTAACACCTTCGTTGGTGCCAGCCGAAATAATGGCCATATTATAACCCGCAGTCAGTGCAAATTTAAGGGCGAAGCCATCCTTTATGTTCATGGCCCTTAAAAGTTCGCCGGTGGTGGTTACCAATACAGAACTATCCGTAAGTACACCATCCACATCAAAAATAAAAGTGGTAATGTGGTTTAAATATTCTTTATAGCTTTTTTCTTCCATGGGTACGTTGTATAGAGGTGGTCAGTAAATTGTAAATATCTTTATGGTATGGGTCTTTCAAAAGTTTTAAATGCTTTTTCAAGGTTTTTTTGTCGTTGCGTTTTGCTGGACCGGTCTGCGCCAAATACGGTGATAGGTCTTGCACTTTTTTTGCGGTTTCTAAAATGAGGGGTTTTAAAGCATCAAATTCGGCGCCTTCGCTTTCGGTTATTTCGTGGGCGACCCGGTATAATTGATTGGTAAAATTATTCACAAAAACAGCCGCTAAATGCAATATTTTCCGTTGGTCGGTATTCACTTTTTGGGTCGGGCTCCCCAAGGCAATGGCTACTTTTTTTAAAAATTGATAGTCCGCACTTTCAAGTGCTTCAATGCATATAGGCACATTTGCAAAATCGATATCCGCAGTTTTGCTAAAGGTTTGCAACGGATAGAAAACCCCTCGTTTATGTTTTTTGTCAATATCATATAAACCCACGCTGCCAGAAGTGTGGACTACCAATCTGCTGTCAAATGGAAGCAAAGACGAAAGCGGTTTTATGGCATCATCACTGACGGCCAAAATATATAAATCGGCAGGTTTAAGTTCAGATAGATCATCCGTGATATCAACATCATTTTTATGATTTTTTAAAGCATCCAAACGGCGGTTGTACCACTGAACAACAGAGGCATGTTCTATTTTGCCAAAAGCTTTAAATAAATGCGTAGCCACATTGCCAGCACCGAGAATTACTACTGAAATCATGTGGCAAAAATACAAAAGTTAAAATAAGTTTTCAGTCGCAGTCGCAGTTTTCAGTTATTTAGTTTGAAAAAATATTTGGAACGGTGTATAATACGCTCAGTTTAGTGAATCTTCATGAAAAACCTTTGTGACTTAGCGTCTTTGCGAGCCAAAAAAACTTAATTTTGCAAGTATGAAAAAAGACATTAAATCCAGGGAAGATGTTTATTTATTAGTGTCTTCGTTTTATGTTAAAGTTAGAAAAGATGCTGTTTTAGGGCCTTTTTTTAATGACGTTATTAAAGATTGGGATGCGCATTTAGACCGATTAACAACTTTTTGGGAGGCCAGTTTGTTTTTGAGAACCAAATATTTGGGCAATCCATTGGAAGCACATGTTAAAGTAGATAAAGAAAACAATAACAGCATTACCCAACTTCATTTTGGCTTATGGCTTAACCTGTGGTTTGAGACCATTGACGAACTTTTTGAAGGCGAGTACGCAACCAACGCCAAACAGCGCGCCAGAAAAATGGGAACGTTTCTATATTTAAAAATTTTTGAAGCACGACAACATTAGTTTCCAGTCACAGTCGCAGTTTTCAGTTTCATCGTTCAGCAATCAAAAATCGTTAATCGTTGTTCGTTAATTGTTTTATCTTCCGTCCTCCGTCTCTGGTCATTTCCAACCACTAATGCGAATCAAGTGTTGAGAAGATTAAAACCCATTATGATTTATAATACAGTATTAGGGGCGTTAGCCCTAAAATCG
>NZ_JBFVFE010000103.1:0-7479 GCF_052728615.1 Mariniflexile sp.
ATACTTGTTCTTTGTTGGTCATGGTTTCTTTGCAAATTACAAATTTTTTAAGAAATGGGAAATTTGTCGTGCACCCAATTCTTACTTTTTCCATATTTTCGACTTTCGATTTTGGTATAATTAATGTCCCTCCATTTTTTACCTTTAAAAAAAAGTGGCTTGAAATTTCTATTATTTTTTCTAAGGAAGAATAATTTATTTTTGATTCTCCTGTAAAATCAAAAGTCTCAAAATTCATATCATTAAATATGATATTTGACTCCTTATCAAATCTATTTTTATAGGTTTCATCAATAAATTTCCCGTAGTACTTTTTATATTGATTTCTCTGATAAAAAGGATAAAAAATCAAAGTAATAATTGAAAACGCAATAAAGTAATATGTCAATAATTTATTATCAGCTTGATAAAAAAGTATAGATAAAATAATAAAAATAAATGTAACGATTATCCAAGTTTTCAATCTCTTCTTTTTAGTACTTTCCGTTGTAGAAGCATTATAAAGCTGATACTGTAAATAATCGTCTTTATTTAAACTATAGTTCAGATTCATTTTTTTGGAATTATTGGCAATGTCAAGATATCGTTGCGTTTTAATAAACCAAATCGTTCGATAAGCGAAGTTAGATTTTTCACACCATAAAAGCAATAAGTAATTATCAACATTTTTTTCCGTCATTGCGAGGCAACAGATAAAAAAATTATCAAGCGATATTGTTGACAATTAAATTGAATTTGAAACTGAAAATTTGAAAGTATGGATTGTCCCCTAGAGGGGACTTTAGGGGTGTTTTTAAAATTTGAGAGCTATTTAAATATTTGAAAATCAAATATATAAAATACTTGTCAATGGTAGCCTCATGCAATGAAGCGAAGCAATCTGTTTGTTGTGGGTTGTGAATAAGCTTTGGATCAAGCATCATGAGATTGCTTTGTACCTACCATTGACATCGTATTTAGCTAATTTAAAATCAATTATTTATGAAATGTCATTTTCACCGCTTGAAATTTTTTTCTTGGGTCTCGCAAGGACGCATTGTATCATGAGATTGCTTCCTCGCTCACTCTCGCAATGATGGAAATCACTAAGTAAAATATTTAAAAATCTTCTTTATCAATCCTAATTTATTCTTGTAAGGGGCATACCGTAAAGAGGGGTCCACCCAATTTCCGCGTTTAATAATCGCTTTTCTATGCGAAAACGTATCAAATCCCAATTTGCCATGATAGGCACCCATGCCGCTATTGCCAACACCACCAAAAGGCAGGCGGTGGTTTCCAAAATGGATCAACACATCATTCACAACGCCACCACCAAAACTAAAGGTATTTAGCAAAGCTTCTACAAAGGTTTTATGGTTTGAAAACACGTAAAAAGATAAAGGTTTATCATAATGATTGATGATTTTTTCAATGTCTTCTGTCGTTACATAAGATAAAATAGGAAGTATAGGGCCAAATATTTCCTCGCTCATCACAGCACTTTCCAAAGTAGGTTCATCAATAAGCGTAGGCGAAACAAAACACCTTTCCTCATCCACTTCACCACCAAAAACCACCTGTACATTTTTTAACATATTAGCTAATCGAGCGGTATTCTTCTTATTTATGATTCTAGGAAAATCTGGAGAATCCATGGGTTTTTCTCCATAAGCGCTCGTTATTTCCGTTTTTAGAATCTCAATAAATTCCTTTTTGAAGTCGGATTTGATGACGATATAGTCTGGCGCAATACAGGTTTGTCCGCCATTGATGAATTTCCCCCAAACAATGCGTTTTGCCGTCAGTTTCAAATCTACCGACCCATCAATGATACAGGGTGATTTTCCGCCCAACTCCAATGTAACGGGCGTTACATGTTTAGCGGCGGCTTCTGCGACAATTTTTCCAACGGAAACACTTCCGGTAAAAAAGATATAATCCCATTTTTGCGCCAATAGTTCTTTTGAAGTCTCTGCGTCGCCTTGAACGGTAGTTACATAGTCTTTTGGAAATACGTTTTCAATAATATCGGCAATTAATTGCGAGGTGTTTTTAGTGAGTTCGCTGGGTTTTAAAACCACTGTGTTTCCAGCGGCAATGGCCATAATCAGAGGTTCTATAGCCAATAAAAAAGGGTAGTTCCAAGGGGCGATCACTAAAACATTTCCGTAAGGTTCTTTGTAAATGTAGTCGCTTGATGGGAATGTTAATATAGAAGATTTAACACGCTCGGGTCTCGACCAATTTTTCAGGTTGTTTATTGCCAAATTGATTTCAGAAATAACCAATCCGTATTCACTGATGAAGGTTTCAAACTCCGATTTTTTAAAATCACGGTTTAAAGCATCATAAATGGCTTGTTCGTTGGATGTAATTTCTTCTTTTAAAGCTTTTAAATATGATAATCTATTCTCAATATTTTTAGTTTTTTGAGTGTTGAAAAATGTTTTTTGGGCTGAAATGATTTTAGGGATGGTGTTCACAAGCTTTTTTTATAAAGATATGAAATTTGACTCTATATTGAATTGTGCAGCCATTTGAATTCAAGTGTGCTAACTCTTTTTTTAGATGTTATCCACAAAACAACTTTGTGTATCTCTGTGCTACTTTGTGTGGCTCTGTGGTATAGCTATTGCACGAAGTTACACAGAGTTTTACGCGAAGTTTCACAAAGAAAATACAAAAAGCAAAAAGTTTAACTTTAACTGATAAAACTTAATAATTACAAGCATTCCATATAACATCATCTGGTAGTGGTGCTTCAATATTCAATGGTTCATTTTTTACAGGATGCACAAAGGTAATATGTCTTGCATGCAGATGAATCCCGCCATCCGTATTGCTTCTATCAAAACCATATTTTAAATCGCCTTTAATAGGGCAACCAATACTTGATAATTGCGAACGGATTTGATGGTGCCTGCCCGTTTCCAGATCAATTTCCAATAAATAATAATTATCCAGTTTCCGTAACAGTTTATAATGAAGAATGGCTTTTTTACTGTCCTTTACTTCTTTAATAAAGGCAGAAGATTTATTGTTTTTCGGATTCTTTTTTAACCAATGTGTTAAGGTGTCTTCCGTTTTTGGTGGTGCGTTTTTTACAATGGCCCAATAGGTTTTATGAATGTCTTTTGATACAAAAAGCGTATTTAAACGGGGCAATACTTTACTGGTTTTCGCAAAAATAACAAGACCGGTTGTGGGTCGGTCCAATCGGTGCACAACACCTAAATACACGTTTCCGGGTTTGTTGTAGGTGTCTTTAATATAGCTTTTAACAACCTCGCTTAATGGTTTGTCGCCAGTTTTATCGCCTTGAACGATATCACCAACCCGTTTATTGATTACAATAATGTGGTTATCTTCGTAGAGTATTTGAAGATTGTGTTTGTTGGAAAGTATTTTATCAGCCACTAATACACGAATATTTGTTTGGTAATTTAAATTGTTTCACGGAGATACATAAAGGTTCACAGGAGTTGCTCGGAGCTTTAAAAAGATTCACGGAGTTTAAAATTAGACACGAATTTGCTTCACCAGTTCGCATTGGCTCGGGTCACGAATTATCACTGATGTTTATGCTAATAATTTGTTATTTTCAATTATCACGAATTTTATTTTCCCCTTCGGGGAAATCGTAGATACAACGATTCCATAAAATAATAAATTAGGAGTTAAATGTCCGCAGGACAATGGGGCTTAATATTGTTCCGAATCATTAGGAAAATCCAATGTTTTCACATCATCAACATATTGGGAAATGGCCGTGGTCATATCTTCATATAAATTCATATAGCGCCGTAAAAAACGCGGATGGAACTCATGAGTCATTCCCAACATATCGTGTAACACCAAAACTTGACCGTCCACACCATTGCCCGCACCAATACCAATAATGGGGATGCTGACACTTTCTGCCACTTCCTTTGCTAATTTTGCAGGTATTTTTTCAAGCACAATGGCAAAACAGCCAATACGCTCCAGCATTTTGGCATCTTTTATTAAATCAACCGCTTCTTGCTCTTCTTTGGCACGAACGGTATAAGTTCCAAATTTATATATGGATTGCGGCGTTAATCCCAAATGGCCCATAACAGGAATGCCGGCATTTAAAATACGTTTAATGGATTCTTTGATTTCTCGACCACCTTCCATTTTTACTGAATGGGCGCCACTTTCTTTCATAATCCGAATAGCAGAACGTAAGGCTTCCTTCGTGTCGCTTTGGTAACTTCCAAAGGGTAAATCCACAACCACTAAGGCGCGGTCTATGGCTCGAATTACAGAAGAGGCATGATAAATCATTTGATCCAAAGTAATTGGTAACGTCGTTTCATGACCAGCCATGACATTACTGGCAGAATCGCCAACCAAAATAACATCAATACCTGCACCATCTACAATTTTTGCCATGGAATAATCGTAAGCCGTTAACATGGATATTTTTTCGCCACGGGCTTTCATATCTACTAAAGTTTTTACGGTGATGCGTTTGTATTCTTTTTTAGCGACGGACATGTTTTTTTATTTTTTAAAATTGATTGTAAAAGTAATGAATTAAGAAGAAACTGCGACTGGAAAATTTTCACAGGGTTACACGGAGCCAAAGGATCTATACAGCTTTTTTTTTGACACGGATTTCACAGATTCTCACTGAATTTTATTTGTTCAAAAAACAAACTGAAAACTGATATAAACAATAACTTAATGAACTTTAGAAGTTTCAATTTCTATAAAAACTTTTTTATCGCGCAAAGCCGCTAAGACGCAAAGTGTTGGGAATAAAAATTAGATAATAGACCAATTACTGCCCAATATGACTGCTACTGTAAACTGCGACTGTAAACTAATAACTAGCAATCAGACATATTAACACCAACAGCTAAACCACCTTCGGAGGTTTCCTTGTATTTGGTGTTCATGTCTTTGGCGGTTTCCCACATGGTTGCCACCACTTTGTCCAAAGGTACTTTCACGTTTTTTGGGTCGGTATCCAAAGCCATTTCAGCGGCATTGATGGCTTTTATGGCGCCCATGGCGTTGCGTTCTATACATGGTATTTGTACCAACCCACCAATGGGGTCGCAGGTTAAACCTAAATGGTGTTCCATGGCAATTTCGGCAGCTACCAAAACCTGTTCGGGTGTGCCACCCATCAATTCGCACAAAGCAGCTGCAGCCATAGCAGACGATACGCCAATTTCAGCTTGACAACCACCCATGGCAGCACTAATGGTCGCCCCTTTTTTAAAGATGCTGCCAATTTCGCCCGCCACCAATAGAAATTGTTTGATGTGGTTAAAATCCGCTTCGTGGTTTTCAATAACCATATAGTACATTAAAACCGATGGAATAACGCCGGCACTTCCGTTGGTAGGCGCTGTAACCACCCGACCCAAAGAGGCATTCACTTCATTAACCGATAAAGCAAAACAACTGACCCATTTTAATATTTGCCTGAATTTAACCTCGGTCTTGCGAATGGTTTCGAGCCATTCTTGTGGTGAGTTATAAGGTAAATCACTTTTTAAGGTTTGGTAGGTATCATAAGCACGTCGGCGCACATTTAAACCACCCGGTAAATTGCCTTCGGTATGGCAGCCAATATAGATACATTCCAACATGGTGTTCCAAATGCGTTGCAATTCAAAATCGATGGTTTCGATGGGTCGGATTGATTTTTCGTTTTCCAATACAACTTCAGAAATGGATTTATTCAAATCATTGCAAAACTTTAAAAGCTCAGTCCCTTTTTCGATTGGGTAAGGGAATGAACACTTAATTTGTACATTTCTTTTATGGTTTGTTCGTTCTTCTTTTACAACAAAACCTCCACCAATAGAGTAGAAGGTGGATTTTATTTTTCTACCGTTTATAGTTGCTGAAAATTGCATGCCATTTGAATGAAATGGTAAAAATTTTCTGTTGAAAATGATGTCGGTTTCAGGATGGAACGTCACTTCTTTTTCACCATTAAAACGAAGAGTTTTGGTGTTCTTAATTTCGAAAATTACAGATGCGATGGTTTCGGTAGGGATGGTTTCTGGGTTGGCACCGCTCAATCCCAACATAATGGCATAATCGGTGGCATGTCCTTTACCGGTTAAGGATAAGGAGCCGTAAAGATCTACTGATATTTTCTCGACATCATTAAATTTATGGGCCTCTTTGAGTTCTTTTATCCAGCGTTCGGCTGCTCGCCAGGGCCCCAAGGTGTGCGAACTTGAAGGGCCGACGCCAATTTTTAACATATCGAAAACAGAAATACATTCCATGGAGTTGATGGTGTTTGTTATACAAATATAGGGGGTTTTTATGGGAATGGGAGGGTAGTTGATTTATTAAAAACGGAAGACTAAAAAGACCCAAGACTTATTAACGTACAACGATTAATGCGAACTAAAGGTTGAAAAACGTTTCATTTTATTTTGGGGCGTTAGCCCTGTAATCTTCATAGCAAAATGTACGGTAAAAACGAATTAGGGGCCTTAGCCCTTTAATCTTCATAGAAACAATGCACGATGAATATCAATTAGGGGCGATAGCCCTGACATCTTTAATTTATGAAAATTTACCAGCTATTTTTTTATTGAGCCATTTGTAAGATAATGGTTTTACCTGTTTAGTAATTGTTGGAGATATTTTTGGAATACATCCCCACGAATATACGAAGATACCGGGGCTACGCCCCTTCTATTTTATCGATATTTGTTCATCTACGAAGATAGTAGGGCTACGCCCCTAATTTAGTTTGTTATCATTTTATTATAATCTACTCAAGTTTCGCACTTAATAAATACTAGTGTTTCAGTTCGATAAAAGCCAAAAAAGTAGCATATAAATCTTGCTTAATGCCTGATTTTACTGTATTTTGTAAGTGCAAACCAAAAAATACAAATATGCTACAAAACAAAGATATTGCTAAAATACAAGAAGTGAAAGCTATTTTTAAAGATAGTTGGGTTCAACCAGAATTCTTCCACGACCACCTCAAATTATTCAAGTTCTCTAAATCTTCAAAGCTCTTTGTTTCGGCCAAGAAAAGTGTTATTGCCTTTTGGGGCCTAATGAGAATCATGATCATGCTCCCTTTTATGGACATAAAGACCGTGGGCTCATTTTTTAATGATGCTACAATTGCAAAACCCCAAGGGCAAAAGGATGCCTACTACAGGTCTCTTGCCAACCAGAAAATGAACTGGCGCAACCTGTTGCTGTTATTTGTAAAGCGCTACCTGGAACTTGATAAAAAGCTGACATCCCCAAAAGACAGTTTTAAATGTTTGATATTTGATGATACCGACCTCCAAAAAAGAGGCAAGAAAATAGAAGGCGTATCCAAGATACACAACCATGTGACCAAACAATTTATTTTTGGATATAAGCTCCTTGTGGCCGGTTACTGGAACGGAAGTGTTTTTATCCCAGTGGATTTCAGTTTTCACCGGGAGAACAAAGACAATAAGACAAAGAAATATGGACTTACCAAAAAAG
>NZ_JBFVFE010000104.1:0-6340 GCF_052728615.1 Mariniflexile sp.
GGTTTTTAACACCGAAAAAGTTTAAAAAACAGACCGAACGATTTTTTATGAATACGCACAAATTTGACACCCCACCTGTGAGGTCTTCACTGTCCTGAAAATTTTGAATAGGCTATTTATCAAGATAAATTTTGCATGTATTTAAAGCATTAATTTTAAAAGCTGTTTTTTTCTTGTGCCTTTTTCCAATTTTGACTTAAAATTGGCTTATTTACACTTGTTTTTCCATGAGATAATTCCCCTGAGAAATGACAATATTTTTCTAGGTAATCTGTATCTTTATATTTTCCCCACATTTTGTAAGCATCAATAGCCATTGGTTTTTCTAAATTAAAAGGGATTTGCTTTCCTGTTCTAATACAAAACCCAGAAGATTTATCAGATACTTTGTTTATTATATTAGTTGGTTCTTTCCTTTTAAAAGTTTTATTTTGATTTTCATTTTCAAAAAAATCAGAAAGAATGTCTTTTTCAATTTCTGATTCAACATATCTATAAGAACTTAATAAATTCTTTTTTTCAAATACAGGCTTCTTCTCAAACAATAATTCAGATTGACGTAATACAGTACTGAAATACTCCCAAGAATTTTTGTCTAATTCATTATCTCCAGTAAATGCTCCTTTAATTGAACTCTCCATTAAAACACCAACCTCAATATTATTGTTTTGTGAATATCCATATAAGTTCATTGATGATAATAATGCTTTTTTTTCGTTTGCATAATATTTTGCATGCAATCTCTTCTCATAGCGAATTTCGACATTCGGAAATTGTTTAAAAAAATCAAAGTCTTCTTGTTTCATGCTTTTCGACAAATCATCCTCATTTTTACCAAATAAAAGTATTATTTCCATATTTGGGTCATCAAGTTTTGTAAGCAAAGATGATTTATAGCGCTCATGAAGCTGTATGTATGGAGAAATTAATATTATTTGACTTTCAGCCGTTTCAAATATTTTTTCAAGCTCTGAATTAAGTTCGTTTCCTTTTAAGAATTTAGCCATTTGTTCACTAAGTTTAATTATGTTATTGATATCCTGGTTTGATTATTTAAACCCATGCTAAAATAACAATTACCTCAATAATTATTAGTAAATAATCGTAGACTTTGAATTAAAATAACTAATTAATATTCTTAGTTTTTAGGCATACCAAAACCCCAACAGATAGTTTAGCCCCGATTGAGGCGGTATCCTTTTTAAAACTCAGGAATAACAAAAACATTGGTTAACTACAATTAAGCAGATTGCTTCGTTGTGCCTCCTCGCAATAACCTTGTTTTAAAAAGATTTAGTCGAAAGCGGGAATAGCTTCTAATTATAAATTTTATCTTTTTTAAAAACTAAAACAACTAAAAAAATTGTCGCAAAAACTCAAAACATATACTTCGTCTTACGAGATTCCTGCTTGCGCAGGAATAAACTAACTATAAACCTTGTTCCTCAAGAAAAAATCGGCGATCACTAAAGCTGCCATCGCTTCTACAATGGGGACTGCTCTTGGCACCACACAGGGGTCGTGTCGTCCTTTGCCTTGCATTTTGACGCTATTGCCTGCTTTATCGATGGTTTCGTATTTCTGGATGAGGGTGGCTACGGGTTTAAATGCGACATTAAAGTAAATATCCATGCCATTGCTGATGCCTCCTTGAACACCTCCGGAATGATTGGTTTTTGTTGTGCCATCGTTGTTAAATGCGTCGTTATGTTGGCTTCCGTACATGGTACTGCCCTCAAAACCGCTACCGTATTCAAAACCTTTTACGGCGTTGATGGATAACATGGCTTTACCGAGTTCGGCGTGTAATTTATCGAAAACTGGCTCGCCCAAACCAACGGGCACGTTTTTAATAACGCAACTTACAATACCGCCTACGGTATCGCCTTTTCCACGGACTTCCTTAATATATGTTTCCATTTTTGCCGCCATTTCTGCATCGGGGCAACGTACAATATTGGATTCCGTTTGGGTTAAATCGAGTTCAGTATGGGGTTTATTGAGCTTTAAAGTACCAACACCCGATACATATGCGTTTATTTCGATGCCTTTTAGCATTTGTTTTGCCACTGCTCCTGCTACTACACGACATGCGGTTTCGCGCGCCGAGCTGCGTCCGCCACCACGGTAATCGCGCACGCCGTATTTTTTATCGTAAGTGTAATCGGCATGACTTGGGCGGTAACTGTCTTTTATATGTGAGTAATCGTGGGATTTCTGATTGGTATTTTCAATAACGAAACCAATAGAGGTTCCAGTGGTTACACCTTCAAAAATTCCTGAATGGAACTTAACAACATCATCTTCCTTACGCTGGGTTACAATGGCAGATTGCCCTGGTTTTCTTCTGTCCAGATCATTTTGTATTGCCTCTAAATCCAATTCAATTCCTGACGGGCAACCATCGATAACGCCGCCTAAAGCAGGGCCATGGGATTCGCCATAGGTTGTTAATGTAAATAGTTTTCCAAAGGAATTTCCAGCCATATCGATAATTTTTTGCTAAAGTAAATCTATTCTAAGAAATATGAAAATGAAACGGGGTCTAACTTGTGGATTGATGGAAGTAGTGTCTCGCAAAGGCGCAAAGGCGCAAAGGTACTAAGTTTAAAAAAGCTAAAGACTGTAATTCTGACTGCAACTGTGACTGAGACTGCAACTGTGGCTGAGACTGTAAACTACCTCAAAAGCGCTTCCCGTAAAATCGTAACTGGATGCTTTGCCTCTCTGTCGGTACCATCTTTAATTTGATGTCTGCAACTGGTTCCATTTGCTGAAATTATCACATCGGCTGATGCATTTCTTATAGCTGGAAACAAAGTTTGTTCACCAACTTGCATACTTACTTCGTAATGTTCTTTTTCGTAGCCAAAACTTCCTGCCATACCACAACAACCACTAGGTATAATAGTTACTTTATAGTTTTCAGGAAGATTTAAAACACTAAAACTGGACAATTGATTGCTATGGGATTTTTGATGACAATGCCCATGGAATTTAATGGTTTTTTCTTCGGAAGTAAATTGTTGAGAATTAATATTTCCTAATTTTATTTCTTGTTGAATGAATTCTTCAATTAAAAAGGTGTGTTTTGCAATGTTTTCTGCGGAAGCTTTATCATCTGCCAACCTTAAATATTCATCTTTAAAGGTTAAAATAGCGGATGGCTCAATGCCTATTAAAGGTGTTTCAGATGAAATTAAATCTTTAAAAATAGCCACATTTTTATTTGCTAAATCTTTGGCCTGTTCCAACAATCCTTTCGACAAAAAGGTGCGTCCGGATTCGACATTATCAACAATCTTTACTTCATAATTTAATGCGGTTAAAAGTTGAATAGCATCAATACCTATGGGTGTATCTAAATAATTCAAAAACTCATCGTTAAACAAAAAAACCGTTTTTATATATTTTAATGTAACCTCTTGTTTTTTAATATTTTGAAACTCTTTATTTAAACTTTTATTTGAGATTAAAGGCAAGCTTCTTCCTTTGGCTATTCCGAACGATTTCTTTAAGATTGAAGATGTAATTCCGTTAGAAAATATAAAGTTTGCCAGTTTTGGAAACACACTACCATAACGATTCAAAGTATTATTATAAGCAAATAATTTAGTGCGCAACGATACGCCATTTTCCTTTTGATATTGATATAAAAATTCCGCTTTTAAACTCGCCACATCAACACTGCTTGGGCATTCACTGGCACAGGCTTTACAGCTTAAGCAAAGGTCGAACACCACTTTCAATTCTTCATGGTCGAACTTATTTGCTTTCTGTGAGTTTGTTAAAAATTCGCGTAATGCGTTCGCTCTAGCTCTTGTGGTATCTTTTTCGTTTCTGGTCGCTCTGTAACTTGGGCACATGGTGCCGCCGAATTCTGGTAGTTTTCTGCAATCGCCCGAACCGTTGCATTTTTCGGCTTCACGCAAAATACCTTTTGAATGCGAAAAATCGAGCAAGGTTTCTATTTCCGGTTCTGCTCTATCCGGAACATATCGTAGTGATTTATCCATGGGCAACGGATTTACAATCTTTCCCGGATTGAAAATGTTATCGGCATCAAAAACGGTTTTTATTCGTTTTAAAATGTTGTAATTTTCTTTGCCAATCATTAATTCAATAAATTCAGAGCGCACCATACCATCGCCATGTTCGCCACTCATAGAGCCACCATATTTCTTTACCAAATGTGCCACATCGGTGGTTATTTTTCTAAACAAAACAACATCTTCATATTTTTTTAAGTTCAAAATCGGCCGTAAATGCAGTTCGCCCGCTCCGGCATGCGCGTAATAAATCGCTTCTTGATTGTAGCCTTTCATCAATGCCGTAAACTCGGATATGTAATTGGCCAAATCCGGCAAGGTTACCGCGGTATCCTCAATACATGGTACCGATTTTCTGTCGCCGATAATATTTCCCAATAATCCCAAGCCTGCACTGCGCAAGTTGTTCGCTTGGTCTATCTCGTCCCCCACAAGTATGGGAAACGCATAACTTAAACCCGAGGCCGCGATATCGAGCAAAAGCCTTTCTGCCAAAACATGAACCTCCTGTTTTGTAAACGCTCTTACTTCGCACATCAAAACAGCTTTGGGGTCGCCTTCAATAAAACGTCGGTTTTCTTGCTGTGTTTTATTGTGCTTTGTACAATCCAAAATGGTTTTATCCATCATTTCGCAGGTGTACAAATTGTGGCGCATAACCATTTCAACAGCACTTAAACACGCTTCAATTGTGGTAAAATGTGCTGCCACCATAACAGCTTCTTGTGGTGGTAAAACATCCAGTTTTAAAGTAATCTGTGTTGTAAATGCTAAAGTACCTTCACTGCCGGAAAGGAGTTTGCACATATTGAATTTTTCAGGGGAATTTGAAAACACCTCCGATTTCAACAATTCATCAATCGCATACCCTGTATTCCGTCTATGTATTTCGGGTTTCGGGAAATTTTCAATGATTTGGTTTTGGACCGTTTCAGAATGTAGTTCCGAAAAAATAGTTTTATAAATAGCACCTTCCAAAGTTTCTAATTTTGTTTTGTCTTGAAATGCTTCCGAAGAGCTTTCATTAAATACAACCTCGCTGCCATCACTTAAAATAGTGTGCATCTCAATCACTTTATTGCGTGTTACACCAAATTGAATGGATGTGGTCCCCGATGAATTGTTGCCAACCATGCCGCCTATCATACAGCGGTTGGAGGTGGATGTATTGGGGCTAAACCACAGTCCGAATGGCTTTAAATAGTTGTTCAATGCATCACGAACTACCCCCGGTTGTACCGTAACGGTCTGTTCTTTTTCATTGATATTTAAAATTTCTGTGAAATATTTGGACACATCAACCACAATGCCTTCTCCCACACATTGGCCTGCGAGCGACGTACCCGCTGTTCTTGGAATTAAGGACGTTCTGTGCGTTTTGGCAAACTGAATAAGTTGCTTAATATCATCTTTATTCTTTGGGTACGCTACAGCCAATGGCAACATTCTAAACACAGAAGCATCGGTGGCATATATGGATTTTATTAAACCGTCATAAAATAATTCGCCCGAAAGTGAATTGCTTAATGTTTGTAAATGAGCCGTTAACGCCATTGTTGGATAAAAATGTTTATAATTATAAAAAGCACTTAAATATAAATACAATTTTGGCGTTATTTTTGTTAAATCAAACAGATTATCAAAAAATAATCTATTAACTTAAAATTACCGTATATTACAACAAAACAAACATTAAATTATGAAGAAATTATTTTTATTATCGATTGCATTATTAGGATTTGTATTGGCCACAAATGCCCAGGACATTTCAAACAACGCCATTGGACTGCGATTGGGAGACAGTAACGGTGTTGGTGCCGAAGTATCTTATCAGCACGCTTTAGGAAGCAACAACCGTTTAGAAGTGGATTTGGGTTGGAGAGACAGTAAAACCTACGATGGTTTTAAACTTGCAGGTTTATACCAATGGGTTTGGAACATTGATGGAGGTTTTAATTGGTACGCCGGTGTTGGCGGCGGTGTAGGATCGTTTGGTTACAACGATAAAAAGGGCAATGATTATAATGACACCTTTATTTTTGCTGCCGGTGATATAGGTATTGAATATAATTTTGATATTCCTTTATTAATCTCATTGGATTTTAGACCTGAAATTGGCTTTGGAAATGACTACAATAATGATTTCAATAATAGTGACTTAGACTTTGATATCGCTTTAGGGATTCGCTATCAGTTCTAAATTGAACAAAATAAAATTAAAGTAGGAGACAAAGTTAAGTTTAAACCTTGACTTTGTCGTCCTCTCACACCACCGTATGTACTTACGTGTA
>NZ_JBFVFE010000105.1:0-5564 GCF_052728615.1 Mariniflexile sp.
GAAAGATGATAAATTACAATTAAAACGCAATGGAATCAGTACTTTCGAAGTGCGATTTAAGTGCCTATACCTAAAAAGTTATTTTCGACACGTCTTCGATGGGTTCGCTCCCGCTCAACTCCCATATAAACACCATACAACCAATAGCCATCCCGATATACAATTATGCTACAAAGGAATTAAAACAGGAAAAAGCGAGATTTGATACTCGTTTATCAAAAGAACAGAAATTATTTTTTGAAAGAGCTGCCCGAGTTGGTGGATATAGAAGCTTAACAGATTTTGTTGTTTTAACTGTTCAAGAAAAAGCTAAAGAAATTATATCTGAAAAAGAGCAGACCATTGCTTCAAAAAGAGATAGTGACATATTTTTTGATGCAATCACAAATTCACCGAAAGCAAATAAAAATCTTATTGATGCTACGAATGAATACAAAGCTCTTTTATCTTAATGGACGAACTGACAGAAAACTTAAATTCTAATTATAGAAAAAAAGAATTTTCGTGCGGTAAAGAAATGCTTGATAATTATTTGCACAAACAAGCAAATCAAGACATAAAAAGAAAATTATCTGCCTGCTTCGTTCTGAACGACAAAGAAACGGATCTATTAAAAGGCTACTATACTTTAGCTAATAACAGTTTAGCTCAAGAATTAATCCCAGAGGGATTTCAAAAAAACTGCCTAATTCATATAAATCTATACCTACTACTCTACTCGGACCTTTAGCAGTAAATAACAGATTTCAAAAACAAGGAGTTGGAAAATTATTGTTGGTAGATGCTTTAAAGCGAAGTTACAAGATTTCAAAAAGTATAGCTTCCTTTGCAGTTGTAGTTGATCCGATTGATGAAGATGCTGAAAGATTTTATGCTAAATATGGTTTTATTAAACTACCAGATAGCGGAAAAATGTTTCTAACAATGAACACAATAAAAACATTGTTCGAGTAAAAGTACTGTGGCTAAACAACGTATATAAAAAATAAAAACTTTATTTAATGGATAAATTTACCACATACCATTACAATTTAAAACTCCAAATTTAGTACCAACTATTTCTTTCTTAAATGCTTGCTTAAAAATCATTCCATCAACTCTAAAACTTTTATTCTGGCGTATGATCCAAACAACAGCATGATATTGTTCAAAATCCTGTTAACAACCGCGTCTGCTTTCATGAAAAAAGCAATACTGAATCGGTAAAAATGTGTATTTTTGCGTTTTCTTAAACATACACAAACCCATACATAATGATTCACTTCTTTGGAAACGTAAATAGCAAGGTTTTTGCTGTTCAGGCAACAAAAGAATTATCAACCGAAACCATCGCTAAATTAATGTGGTTATTTGCCAGTCCTGGACTCGTTTCTGGAGCCCCAAAAATAGAACAAGCATCTCTCGATGCTTTTTTTGTTGGCCCACGTGCCGCCATGATAACACCTTGGAGTACCAATGCTGTGGAGATTACCCAAAACATGGGGATTTCCGGTATTATTCGCATTGAGCAATTTCAATCGGTTTCTAAAGATTTCAATGGTTTTGACCCTATGATTTCCGAGAAATTCAATGGATTGAACCAGGAATCATTCACCATCCATATAAAACCAGAACCCATTCTTAGTGTAGATGATATTGCTGCCTACAACCAAAAAGAAGGCTTGTCGTTAAGTGATGAAGAAGTTGCCTATTTAGAAGGCGTTGCTAAAAAAATCGGTCGCCCGTTAACTGATTCTGAAGTGTTCGGGTTTTCACAAGTAAATTCAGAACACTGTCGCCATAAAATTTTCAACGGCACTTTTGTGATTGATGGGGTTGAAAAACCAGCCTCACTATTCAAACTCATTCGTAAAACTTCTGAAACACATCCAAACACCATAGTTTCGGCATATAAAGACAATGTGGCTTTTATTGAAGGTCCGAAAGTGGAACAATTTGCACCTAAAACGGCCGATAAACCCGATTTTTATCAAACGAAAGACTTTGAATCGGTAATTTCACTAAAAGCGGAAACCCATAATTTTCCAACAACCGTGGAGCCTTTTAACGGTGCCGCAACAGGTTCGGGTGGCGAAATTCGCGATCGATTGGCTGGCGGAAAAGGCTCGTTGCCATTAGCAGGAACTGCGGTTTATATGACGTCTTATTCTCGTTTAGAAGAAGATCGCCCATGGGAAAAAGCATTTGCGGCACGCAAATGGTTATACCAAACTCCCATGGATATTTTAATAAAAGCATCCAACGGCGCATCCGACTTTGGAAACAAATTCGGGCAACCCCTTATCTGTGGTTCGGTGTTGACGTTTGAACATGAGGAATCCCTCTCTAACTCCCCCGAAGGGGGAGAACCACAACGCAACTCTTCCCCTTCGGGGAAGCTGGATGGGGCTAGAAAATTAGGTTTCGATAAAGTGATTATGCAAGCTGGAGGTATCGGTTATGGTAAAAAAGACCAAGCTTTAAAAGACAAGCCTCAACCGGGCGATAAAATCGTGATTCTTGGTGGCGAAAACTACCGTATTGGCATGGGAGGTGCCGCGGTTTCGTCTTCTGATACGGGTGCATTTGCTTCAGGAATCGAATTGAATGCGGTACAACGTTCTAACCCAGAAATGCAAAAACGTGCTGCCAATGCTATTCGCGGCATGGTTGAAAGCGATAGAAATTTCATCGTTTCCATTCACGATCATGGTGCTGGTGGCCATTTGAACTGTTTGTCTGAATTGGTTGAAGATACCGGTGGTAAAATAGATTTAGATGCGCTTCCTGTGGGCGACCCAACACTTTCCTATAAAGAAATTATTGGTAACGAATCGCAAGAACGCATGGGCTTGGTAATTGATAAAGACCATATTGATATCCTGCAACGTATCGCAGACAGGGAACGTGCGCCCATGTACACGGTTGGCGACGTTACGGGCGACGACCGGTTTACTTTTGAATCTAAAACCAACGGACACAAACCGATGGATTTAGCTATGGAAGATATGTTTGGTAGTTCGCCGAAAACCATCATGAACGATAAAACCATTAAAAGAAATTATAGTGAAATAAACTATAATCCTGATAATTTCCCTGATTATTTAAAGCAGGTTTTACAACTGGAAGCCGTGGCTTGCAAAGATTGGTTAACAAATAAAGTAGATCGTTGTGTTGGTGGCAAAGTAGCGAAACAGCAATGTGCTGGCCCGTTGCAACTGCCTTTAAACAACGTGGGCGTTATGGCGTTGGACTACAAAGGAAAAGAAGGTATTGCCACTTCCATTGGGCACGCACCTATTTCGGGATTGATCGATCCGGTTGCAGGCAGCAGAAATGCCATTACCGAAGCGTTGACCAACATTATTTGGGCACCTTTAAAAGAGGGATTAAAATCGGTTTCATTATCGGCAAACTGGATGTGGCCTTGTAAAAATGAAGGTGAAGATGCGCGTTTATATGAGGCCGTAGAAGCGGTTTCGGAATTTGCGATTGATTTAGGCATCAATGTGCCAACGGGAAAAGACTCCCTTTCCATGAAACAAAAATATACTAATGAGGAAGTGATTGCTCCCGGAACGGTTATTATTTCGGCAGCAGGAAACTGTAACGATATTGGCAATGTTGTGGAGCCTGTTTTTAAGAAAAACGGAGGTTCTATTTACTATATCAACATTTCGCAAGATGATTTTAAACTGGGTGGAAGTTCGTTTGCGCAAATATTAAATAAAATAGGAAACGATGTGCCCACCGTAAAAAATGCCGCTTATGTAAAAACCGTTTTTAATACCATTCAAAAATTAATAAAAGACAAACAACTAGTGGCAGGGCACGATGTGGCTTCTGGTGGATTGATTACCACATTATTGGAAATGTGTTTTGCTGATAACAATTTGGGGGCTGAACTGGATTTATCTGCTTTAGCTGAAAAAGACACAGTAAAATTATTGTTTTCTGAAAATGCTGGCATTGTTATTCAAGCGAATGACGCTTCCATTGAATCTATTTTATCCAAAGCTAACATAGCGTTTTCCAACATTGGAAAGGTAACCCATAGTGATACTTTAAGTATTGTGAATGACAACGACATTTTCAGTTTAAATGTATCTGATTTACGCGATGTTTGGTATAAAACCTCTTTCTTATTGGACCAAAAACAAACAACTAATAATTTAGCAAAAGATAGATTTGATAATTATAAGAACCAACCTTTACAATATACATTTCCAAAACATTTTACCGGAAAATCCCCCTTCCCCTTTGGGGAAGGTCGGGATGGGGCTCCCAAGGCCGCTATCCTTCGTGAAAAAGGTAGCAATTCAGAACGTGAAATGGCAAACGCCATGTTTTTGGCAGGTTTTGATGTAAAGGACGTACACATGACCGATTTAATTTCGGGTCGTGAAACCTTGGAAGACATTCAGTTTTTAGGCGCTGTTGGCGGTTTTTCAAATTCGGATGTTTTAGGATCTGCAAAAGGTTGGGCAGGCGCCATTAAATACAACGAAAAGGCCAATAAAGTGATTCAGGATTTCTTCAAAAGAAAAGACACCTTATCGGTTGGTATTTGTAATGGTTGTCAACTTTGGATGGAATTGGACCTTGTTAATCCAGAACATGAAGTTCACGGAAAAATGGTTCATAACGATTCACATAAGCACGAAAGCAATTTCACTTCTGTTAAAATTCAAGAGAATAATTCTGTGATGCTGTCTACTTTGGCGGGATCTACTTTAGGGGTTTGGATTTCGCATGGCGAAGGGAAATTTAACTTGCCTTATTCAGAAGACAACTACCAAATTGTTGCTAAATATGGTTATGCTGAATACCCTCATAACCCCAATGGTTCCGATTTTAACACCGCGATGATGTGCGATAAAACAGGGCGTCATTTAGTAACCATGCCACACATAGAGCGTTCAACCTTTCCATGGAATTGGGCCTATTACCCAGAAGGCAGGAACGATGGTATATCACCATGGTTGGAAGCCTTTGTGAATGCCCGAAAATGGTTGACGAAATGATTTCCACTAAAAGCAAAAATCCCGATTTCATTTGTTTAAAACCGGTATTTTTCTATAATCTATTTTACTGAAAAGGTAATTAGACCCCTCTGCTTAAAGGCATCTCCCCTTGAAAAAAGGGGAGAAATTTTACATACCTAATTCAATGTCGTTTAGTTAAGGTTCTTTTTAGCTCCCGAACCAAGTTCGGGATAACAAACTTACCAGCACATTGCCATGCTGAACTTGTTTCTGCATCTTTTTGCTTGATATTTTTTTGTTAATCGTTACCCAATTTCCTTAACTAAACGACATTGATACCCAATTAACGTGAATAACGGATAAAAAAATTAAGATTGAATTTTTATTCCCCCCCTAAAGGGGGTGGAAAAATTCCTTAAATGTAGAAAATGTATCACCCTTTAGGGTTGGGGAAGGGACATTTTTGGCTCAATAGGGCTATCCATTTTTCACGTTAATTATCACTACTAACCGACTAAATATTTTAAGATAAAGGGCTACTTTTCACAGTAAGCCCTTTTTTTTCATACTTTTTGCGTGTTAAAACCAAAAGTTATGAGT
>NZ_JBFVFE010000106.1:0-4675 GCF_052728615.1 Mariniflexile sp.
TAAGCAAGATTTATATGCTACTTTTTTGGCTTTTATCGAACTGAAACACTAGTATTTATTAAGTGCGAAACTTGAGTTATATAAGAACTAACTTCATTTTCAAAACCCAAAGCTTTGCACATTTTTTTAACTTTCTCTTTTTCACTATCTGAAACCTTTATAGTAATCCAGTTCGTTCGTGATTTTTCATTATTGAATTTTCTAATTCAGCCGTATAATGTTGTATAATGGATATCATATTTAACGGCTATTTCTACTTTGTCTTTACTTTCCGAAGCTTCCTTTACAATCTGTTGCTTTTCTTCTTTAGTGAATTTCTTTTTCATTTTTTAAAAAATTGAGTTGCGAAAATTTTTCATTCTTTTCCCCAAAGGGTAAAACAAGATTTGGTTTTAGTGCAACTAAAACACATCTTGCAATTTAACGTCGTAAAACAGTTTCATAAAGCTTTACAATACTTATTTAAGCTATCAAATTCATCAGATATTCATTCAAATCCTTATAATTTTTATATTCATTTGAACAATCTTGAAATATATTTTTACAACTGTTTTTAATTTTTATAGTCGCCAATTTTCCAGAAGTGTCATTATTAAACCTATTATAAATAAATCTCTTGCATTTTCTAAACGCACAACACCTTTGTAGTCGTGGTTGTATATTTTATTGATTTGCTCGTCTCTTAAATAGATACTATCGGCTTTCACTTTGGGCGCAAAGAATTTAGGATGGTTAATATGTTCATGCACTGGTAAGCCCTGAAGCATGGCATCTCTGGCCATTGTTTTAATAGTGCCAATATAATTACCTACTGTACCTAAATTTATATTTTGCTCTTGGGTTAAATAGTTTACAAACCTGTCATAAAAGGTTAAATTTAAATCTGTAAATTTTAGCTTTGTTTTGAACTTCTTTTCATACTCGATTATTTTATTTTTTGGTAGTCGAGTACTTTGTAATAGTTCCAGAACTTACTGCCTTATTTTTACCCTTAATAATTCTTGAAGGAGCTAACTCAATAAATCGCTCCACAAATGGAAGGAAAAATACCTGGTCGATTGCATCATCATTAACAGGTCTGTTAAAATGATTAGCTATTTTAGTTTGAAGCCAATCTCTATCAATATAAACACCTTTAGAATTATCTGAATTAAATTCAGTAATAATAAAGTTTTCAAGTTCAAATAAATGTGTGTTTACTTCATCTTTGTAAGCTGCATCATTGATATTTTTAACCTTTTGCTTTGCTTGACTCAAATGATTTGGAAGGACTTTTAAATCTGTTGAAGCTGTATAGTCAAATTTTCTTCCGTTTTTAAAACGTAGTAGGACATTAGAATATCCTTTTGTACCTTTTACAAGGTAATTAATAGTAGCCATAATGTGATAATATCTTAAAAGTGAATAATATAAAGATACAAAACTATCCCCACATTATCCCCACAATTACCATTTTTATACATTATTTACTTAATTAAAACATGATTCAAAAAGCACCAAAACCCCTTATTTATAAGGGTTTACAGAGGTTTCAGGCAAGTGTGTGATATATAGAAAAAGGGCTGATGGGTTCCTCTTTCTCCGAGAAAAGTCCTACAATAGGCAACAAAAACCCTCTAAACAATTGATTTAGAGGGTTTTTTATTTTATATGATTCCATTTAATATCAAATAATATCATCCTAAAAGGGGCAAATTCGGTGTCACTAAAATTCTCTTTCCAACTGACACCGAATTAAGTATAATATGCTTAAAAACAAATACTTACATTTAATCTCTTTTAATAATTTTTTTGTAAATTGAGGAGAACTTTAAAATTATTCGGTGTCACATTCTCTTTCCATCTTGTTCTATATCAAAAAAAGTAAAGCCGACGAACACGGTAAATCTAATATCTACTTGCGAATCACTTTGCCCGCCCTATCCACTACGTGTTTATATTCAGCAGACTCAACAGAGCCTCTTAATTTGTTTGCAGATTCCCAAAGGGTTTCTTCAATTGATTTTCGTTTTGCTACTTTTTTTGCCATTGAATTTTTAAAATTTTTTCAATTTAAGTTAATTATGCTATAGCTTTCAATTAAAGTTGTGAATATTCGAAGGATTAGTGTTCTTTAATAAAGTCGGATCGTTTCAATTGTAGTAAATTTTCGAGAAAGCTATCAAATATTAGTTGTTTTCTTGAAAGTTTACTAAATAGTTTTAACAAAAAAATATATGCTTAAGTTCTAAAATCATTTTTGCCATTTTCTTCATTGTCCTCGTTTTCCAAATCCTTTAAAAGTTTATCCAGAGAGGTCGTATTCGCATCTTTCTCTTCATCTGTCATATTTTTATAATCTTCGATAGTGCTCTCTATACTGTTTAGCTCGTCTTGTATTTCTACTTCTTCAAAACCCATAAAGGTCATTTCGTATAGGCAATGTGAGATAATTTCCAGTTCAGAAAAATGGATGAGACTTTCTTGGGTTATTTCCATACCTAACCATTGATTCCAAGGGGTAAACTCAATAGCTTGTGAAAATTTTTCTTCTTCATTTTTGGGATACTTATACTTTCCTGAGACATCTACATATTCCTCTCCATCAAAATCGTCTTTTTGCTGTACGACCTCAATTGAAATATCTGAATCTTCGACATCCATAAGCAAAAGTTTTTCAAACACTTCCTTGTATCCCGAAAGGTTATTTGCTTCATCTGGATATAACTCTTGCAAAATTGCTGCTATACTTAACCAGGAATTTGTCTGTATAAGTTTTTTTAATGTCATAGTGTTTCCAATTTGAGATCCATTTGTTCGGTGACACTCTTTTTTTTTCAAAGTGTCAATTAATAGTGATTATTCAATTTGCCCCCAATAATTTACAGTTCAGTCCTAAACGCTGCCGCCATAATTACCTGTTCCTTATTTGAAATTCCAATTTGTTTAGCGATTGATTTCCAATCTCTAACTACAGTTAAAACTTCCTGAATGATACCATCCATTTCATTTTCGCTTAAACGAAAATAGTCTCCAACACTTTTTGCAAGCTTAAAATCTAGGGAATTGTCATTCATATCAATATTGAGCGCCAGTCCGTTTTTCTCTGTTGACGGATTCAGATCATATGCTGGTGATAGTTTCCAACCTTTTTCATTTAAAATAAAGCCATGATTGCGTAAATGATCGTCTGTATTGGAAACCGCAATATTAAACACAATTCTCCTCCATAGCTGACGTAAGTTTTCATCGACGTTAGTACCATAACTTTCTAAAACATCGACAATATCCAGATAGCTTGGCGAAGTGTTTTTAAGGGATTCTTCTGTGTTCCCTGTCATCGTCATTGCAGATGCAAAATGGATTCTGTTGCCATTTTCACGGTCAAATCTTTTGGTTAAAAAAGTCTGATAGACTCCGGAAATGTGCTCAATTTTGGATTCCGCCATTTCAATGCCACAGGCAATTGCCAGTTTATAGGTAAGGAATTCCCAAGCGGCTTTATCGACTGTATCGGTTTTAGAAGGGAATTTAGCAATCCATAAATCATTATCCTTTCCTAATATATTGGCTTTGGGTCTAGCGCCACCAAGGGAAGAACCAGGTGCTATGAGTACCGCTATCCATTTGCGAATGGCATCACTTTCTGAATCATTTTCAAGATGACTGACAGCTTCCTGCAAATCGCCGAGAGATGACCAAGGTGGTGTTGGATTTTGGTCGTCATTGTCCAAGAAAGGACCATCGGCATCCGTCTTAAAACGAAGTGCTCCCATACGGCTCTCGTCATAAACTCCTAACAAATAATCTATTTCGTATAGTGTTTTTGCTTTTCGTTCTTGTGCCCTTGCGTCCTGGGCTTCGCGACGTTTCATGAGCGTTTTCCCCCAAGTATCCGGCATACTGTCTAAAAATATTCCGAAATTTTCTTTGTCTGTGGGATATTGCGGGCCTGAATAAAAGCCAATATCTGGATCGAGCAATTGATACACACCTTTATCGAGCCATTCTCTTGTATATTCAAAACTAAACGCTTTTTTCGCTTTCGCAAAATGAGCTGAAAGTATTCCTATTTGAATAGGTCCACCTAGGCCTTTCCAATCTGCGTACACATACATGTCAAATTTTCCTCCTGCCATAGCTTATAGTAAATCAAGGTCCTGAAGTTTGCGCCCAAACGGATCATCTGCTGCAAGCTGCTCGAAGTCTTTATCCAAATTCAATACCCTGAATATATTAAAGTAAATACCTATAGCTACCGATGGATCCCCTTTTTCTACCCGATATAAGGTAGCACGGTGAATCCCTGCACGTTCAGAAACTTGATCGGCAGTAAGCTTTCTACGCTTCCGGGCAAGTTTGATATTTTCCCCTATTCCGTCAAATATTTTTTGATATTTAGGGAGAAGAATGGCTTTTTTCGAGTTCATAATGTATCTTATTAACGACAAATATACTAAAAATGATATAAATAAGCGACATTTATAATATTTTGATATTATCTAGTCACCACTTAATACGCAAAATCCATAATTGCGAAATTTAAAACATTGATAAAATGAATTCTTGTTTGTAGCCATTTGATAACAAATTTGGCAATTCATCTCAAACTCTTAAACGGGTGCACGACAAATTGCATATTTCAAAAAAAGCGTATATATTAGATTTAAAAAAAGTAGTTTTTATGACCGATTTA
>NZ_JBFVFE010000107.1:0-4287 GCF_052728615.1 Mariniflexile sp.
TGGATTCCTACCTGCGCAGGAATGACAAAAAACCAAAAGATTTAGCGGAAAGCCCGACCCGAAGGGGAACGCCCAAAAACAACTACTGAAAATTATACCTATATATATATTGTATGTATTTGTTTATACTACTATCTTTGCAGCCTGAATTTAAATTATTTTAATGATACATATTACATTACCCGATGGCAGTGTGAAAACGTTTGATGAAAACGTTACACCTATGGATGTTGCAAAAAGCATTAGTGAAGGATTTGCTAGGAACGTAATTTCGGCAAATTTTAATGGTACAACCGTGGAAACTGTAACGCCATTAACCACCGATGGCTCGTTGATTTTATATACTTGGAATGATGATGACGGTAAAACGGCGTTTTGGCATAGTTCGGCACATGTACTGGCGCAGGCTATTGAAGAATTGTATCCCGGTGCTAAACTTACTATTGGTCCTGCTATTGAAAATGGGTTTTATTATGATGTTGATTTTGGTAATCATGTAGTATCTGAAAAAGACTTTAAGGCCATTGAGTATAAAATGCTGGAGATTGCACGTGGAAAGCATGACTTTAAA
Organism: Mariniflexile sp.; assembly: GCF_052728615.1. Taxonomy (NCBI): domain Bacteria; kingdom Pseudomonadati; phylum Bacteroidota; class Flavobacteriia; order Flavobacteriales; family Flavobacteriaceae; genus Mariniflexile; species Mariniflexile sp. The sequence continues at coordinate 572 of NZ_JBFVFE010000107.1, forward strand.
ATGCGTTCTGCTACAAAAGCCGAAGCACTTGCTTTATATAAAGGTAATGAATTTAAAACCGAACTGATTACAAACTTAGAAGATGGTACGATTACTTTTTGTGACCACGCTACGTTTACTGATTTGTGCCGTGGTGGCCATATACCCAACACCGGCATTATAAAAGCTGCTAAAATATTAAGTGTTGCAGGGGCTTATTGGAGGGGAAATGAGAAGAATCCGCAACTAACGCGTGTTTATGGCATTTCGTTTCCGAAACAAAAAGACCTTACGGAGTATTTAGAATTGCTTGAAGAAGCTAAAAAGCGCGACCATAGAAAACTTGGTAAAGAATTGGAATTGTTTACGTTTTCACAAAAAGTGGGTGCTGGCTTGCCTTTATGGTTACCTAAAGGTGCTGCCTTACGCGAGCGTTTAGAGAACTTTTTGAAAGCAGCACAAAAGAAAGCAGGCTATGAGATGGTGGTGACGCCACATATTGGACAAAAAGAACTTTATGTGACTTCTGGGCATTATGCGAAATATGGTGCCGATAGTTTTCAACCGATAAGCACACCTAAAGAAGGCGAAGAGTTTTTATTAAAGCCCATGAACTGCCCGCACCACTGTGAAATTTATAACCACACACAATGGAGCTATAAAGATTTACCTAAGCGTTATGCTGAATTTGGTACCGTATATAGATATGAGCAAAGTGGCGAGTTACATGGATTGACCCGAGTAAGGGGCTTTACCCAAGATGATGCCCATTTATTTTGCACACCCGACCAACTGGATGCTGAGTTTAAAAATGTGATTGATTTAGTGCTATACGTATTTGGATCGTTAGGGTTTGAAAACTTTACCGCTCAAGTTTCTTTACGGGATCCTGAAAATCCGGATAAATATATAGGTAGCCTGGAAAACTGGGAAAAAGCTGAAAAAGCGATTATGAGCGCTACCATTGATAAAGGATTGACATACACCGTTAAAACTGGTGAAGCTGCTTTTTATGGTCCGAAACTGGATTTTATGGTGAAGGATGCTTTGGGAAGACAATGGCAATTGGGCACCATTCAGGTAGATTATAATTTGCCAGAGCGTTTTGATCTAACCTACAAAGGTAGTGACAACGAGTTGCACAGACCTGTCATGATTCACCGTGCGCCTTTTGGAAGCATGGAACGTTTCATCGCCATATTATTGGAACATACGGCTGGTAATTTCCCACTTTGGTTGATGCCAACGCAGGCTATTATATTGTCAATTAGTGAGAAATATGAAAAATACGCTGAAAAAGTTTTAAATTTGCTAGAAAATGACGAAATTCGCGCCCTTGTTGACAATAGAAATGAGACCATAGGCAAGAAAATTAGGGAAGCCGAGATGCAAAAACACCCTTATATGATCATTATTGGGGAACAAGAAGAGAATGAAAACAAAATTACTGTGCGTGCGCATGGTGGAGAAGATTTAGGAATGGTTTCTATTGAAGACTTCTCAAAAATTATAAAAACAGAAATAAGCAAAACGTTAAAATCGTTTTAAAAATAAGTTTAACTTAAAACATATAAAGCCATAGCAATTAGAAGAAGATCCCAACCCGCTAAAAGGGTTTCACAAGAGGATAAACATAGAATTAACTCTAAGATTTCATCACCAAACGTTCGTCTTGTAGGAGAGAATGTTGAGATTGGTGTTTATACAAAAGGTGATGCTATGAGAATAGCAAGCGAGCAAGAGTTAGATCTTGTAGAGATTTCTCCAAATGCTGATCCGCCTGTTTGTAAGGTTATGGATTATAAAAAGTTTCTTTACGAACAAAAGAAACGAGATAAAGTTATAAAAGCCAAGGCGACAAAAGTAATTATTAAAGAAATTCGATTCGGTCCTCAAACTGATGACCACGATTACGAGTTTAAAAAGAAGCATGCCGAAAAATTTTTAAAAGAAGGCGCTAAACTTAAAGCTTTTGTATTCTTTAAAGGTCGTTCCATTATATTTAAGGAACAGGGCCAAATTTTATTGTTAAGGTTAGCACAAGATCTTGAAGAATTTGGAAAAGTAGAACAAATGCCACAATTGGAAGGAAAACGTATGACTATGTTTATTGCTCCAAAAAAATAAATTACCTCGACTCAAGGGTTCGATGTATTAAAATTTCAAAAAGGCAAAAACTAAATTCCAAAAAAAATAAAGGAAACCAGTTAAGCCGCGGGGTGTTAAACCCAAAAAAATTAATAAATAAAAATATATCTTATATAAATAAGATGCTGAAATAAATTCAGCACAACGTAATTAAGCGAAATAATTAAAACCTAGGAAAAGAAAATGCCTAAAATGAAAACAAAATCCAGTGCCAAAAAACGCTTTAAGCTAACTGGTACTGGTAAGATAAAAAGAAAGCATGCTTTTAAAAGTCACATCTTAACAAAGAAGTCTAAAAAACGCAAGCTCGCTTTGACGCATGATACATTAGTAGATAAGGCGGATGAGAATAATGTTAAATTGATGTTGCGTTTAAAGTAACAACCTTTTAACCGGTTAAAATAAATTATAAACCCTGGAGTTAGGCCACAAAATTAACGATTGTAGATGTTTGATTTACGATTTATAAAATAACAAAGTGTCGATTATCGACCGCCTACTACAAAAAAACAATTAAAATTATGCCAAGATCAGTAAATTCTGTAGCAAAAAGAGCCCGAAGAAAAAAGGTTCTAAAACAAGCAAAAGGCTTTTTCGGACGTCGTAAAAACGTTTGGACAGTAGCAAAAAATGCGGTTGATAAAGCGATGTTATATTCGTATAGAGACCGTAGAGTAAAAAAGAGAAACTTCCGTGCTTTATGGATCACTCGTATTAATGCGGGCGCCAGAACTTATGGATTATCTTATTCTCAATTTATGGGGAAATTAAAAGCTAATGATATTGAATTAAACCGTAAGGTTTTAGCCGATTTAGCTATGAATAACCCAGAGGCTTTTAAAGCCGTAATCGAGAAAGTAAAATAAGGCGTTTTCGCCTATTGTAAAACATATTATATTCGCTTAATATATTAAAAATCCGGTTCGTCCCGATAGCTATCGTGGAGAATCGGATTTTTTTTATACCCCAAAAGCAGTAATAACAATATTTCTTGAACCTCCATCATTTCTGTGTTCACACAAATAAATTCCTTGCCAAATACCTAAATTCAATTTCCCGTTTGTTATAGGTATGTGTACCGAAGCACCCAACAAGGAAGCTTTAATATGTGCAGGCATATCATCAGCACCCTCGTAAGTATGCTTGTAGTAAGGCACGTTTTCTGGAACCATTTTATTGAAATGACTTTCAAAATCTGTTCTAACCGTAGAATCTGCATTTTCATTTATTGATAAACTCGCTGATGTATGCTTTATAAAAACCTGTAATTGCCCCATATTTATTTGGTTAATTTCAGGAATAGCATCTGTAATTGAATCTGTTATTAAATGAAACCCTCTTAAATATGGTTTTAATTTTACTTGCTTTTGAAAGCACTTCATATAAATTATATTTTCAATTTAAGTCTAAATTTAATTTATAAATTATAACCAAAACATTTTTTTTCATTTTTATGACGCAACCTTTTTGTTTGTTTTTCATCTATAAAATAATAACCCAAATTTTAAAATTATGAAACCCTCTTAAATATGGTTTTAATTTTACTTGCTTTTGAAAGCACTTCATATAAATTATATTTTCAATTTAAG
>NZ_JBFVFE010000108.1:0-3760 GCF_052728615.1 Mariniflexile sp.
AATTTTCCTCTCAACCCTGATAAATGCTTGGTACAACTCTCAAATACAGGGTCTTTTTCATAAACACTTTTTATAAACCCAGAAATTTTATGGTTCACATCTTCTACATGTATCAAGTTTAAAATAGAACAGGTTGATTTCAAATTATTCCCATTGTCGCACACTACATATTCAACATCTTTTACATCGATAGAATTAATTATCTCTTGTTTGATCTGTTCTGATTTCCAACTTGTTGAAGATTTTAAGACCAAGGGAATCAAATCTAAATAAGTGAGTGCCTTGGTTCCTACGGAACTGGACAGAACAGCCATAACTGCCATCAATTTTTTGTTGCCAAATTGGATGCTCTCATCAAGAATCAAGAACCATTTTTTGCCTTCAAAAAAGGATTTGTCCTTAAAATTCGCGACCCCTTGTTTTTTCACCCAAATCAATACTGTTGCGTGCGTGGGTGCTTTTAAACCTAAATTCAGGCTTTCGTTCAATGCTTTAAAAACCCTAGGTATGGACCTGTAGCTCAGGTTTGCTTTTGTGACCAAGCACAATGCCAACTGTATGATTATTAAAGGATAAGTGTATCCAAATGCCTTTTCTGAATTCAAATAGTTTGGCAAACAATCTTCTCTATTAAATTTTTCGTTTTTTTTAGGCTGTTTTCTAAAGCAACGCAACGTGCTTTATTAGCAATTGACTTCTCTTTCCATAAATCTCCACTTGTTTTTAATTCTTTTGTACGCTTTTTAAGTCTCTTGTTTTCTTTGCTTCTTTCAAGCGACTTTGTTTTCCAAATATTGTCCTCCATAATAAAAAATATTTACATAATAAAGATAAAAAAAAGAACGAACTTATTTTGTAAATCATATAAATATTTTACACCCCACCATAGAGGTGTAGATGGGAGAAAGATAAAGTTGTGTTTTTCAGATTGCCTCGGCTATGGTTTCAAAATGATCTTATCTGGAGAAATTCAACTATAAATGAACTATTACTTCAATACTTAAAAAGCCAAAACGAAGACTTTCAGACGGTTTTACGAACTTTCCGTTTCCTGAATTTATAAAAAGCTTCCAAGCCCCGTTTTAAGCCACTTTTTAGACCGTTTAAGCCACTTTTGAGTAATTAACAAATGTTGATAATTATATGAATGAGTCGATAAAATGCTTTTTAAAGGCATGATAATTTCGTATATTTGTTTGTGTTCAGAAGGATGCAAAAAGGCATCTTTTTTTTATGCAATAAATAATAGAAATAAACAATATTAAATAATAATATGAGCGAACCTAAAGAAGAATTTAACAAGCACAATTATTCAGCAGATAGTATTCAGGCGTTGGAAGGTATGGAGCATGTGCGTATGCGTCCATCCATGTACATTGGAGATGTGGGTACCAGAGGATTACATCATTTGGTGTATGAAGTTGTAGATAACTCGATTGACGAGGCGCTTGCCGGACATTGTAACAATATTACGGTCATTATCAATGAAGATAACTCGATTACCACAGAAGATGACGGACGTGGTATTCCGGTAGATTTACATAAAAAAGAAGGTGTTTCTGCACTTGAGGTGGTTATGACCAAAATTGGAGCAGGCGGTAAGTTTGATAAAGATTCCTATAAAGTATCGGGTGGACTGCACGGTGTTGGTGTAAGTTGTGTGAATGCGTTATCAGAACATTTACGAGCTACCGTTTACAGAGACGGTAAAGTGTACGAGCAAGAATACGAGCGTGGTAAAGCGTTATACCCTGTAAAACAAATTGGTGAGTCGGATAAAAGAGGAACCACGGTTACTTTTAGACCAGATTCAACCATTTTTACGCAAACTTTAGAGTATAATTACGATACGTTGGCGAGTAGGTTACGCGAACTATCTTATTTAAATAAAGGTATTACAATTCATTTAGTAGATAGAAGAACTAAAAAAGAGGATGGTGAGTTTGAAGGTGAAACATTTCATTCTACAGAAGGTCTAAAAGAATTTATCAAGTTTTTAGATGGAAACAGAGAGCCTTTAATGAAAGACGTTATTGCTTTTGAAGGTGAAAAAAATGGCGTGCCAGTTGAGGTGGCAATGGTTTACAATACGTCGTATGCAGAAAATTTGCACTCGTATGTAAACAACATTAACACCCATGAAGGTGGAACCCATTTGTCTGGTTTCCGTCGTGGATTAACAATGACGCTTAAAAAGTATGCCGACGATTCTGGTATGCTGAAGAATTTAAAATTCGAAATTGCCGGTGATGATTTCCGTGAAGGACTAACGGCTATTATTTCGGTAAAAGTCCAAGAGCCACAATTTGAAGGTCAGACTAAAACCAAATTAGGAAATAGAGAAGTTTCTGCATCGGTGAGTCAGGCGGTTTCTGAAATGCTGACTGACTATTTAGAAGAGCATCCAGACGATGCTAGAATTATTGTTCAAAAAGTTATGTTGGCTGCACAAGCGCGTCATGCTGCTCAGAAAGCTCGTGATATGGTACAGCGTAAATCGGTTATGAGTATGGGTGGTTTACCTGGAAAACTGAGTGACTGTTCGGAGCAAGATCCCACTAAATGCGAAGTGTTTTTAGTTGAGGGAGATTCAGCAGGTGGAACGGCGAAACAAGGGCGTGATCGCGCATTTCAAGCCATTCTTCCACTTCGTGGAAAAATCTTGAATGTTGAAAAAGCGATGGTTCACAAAGTATTCGAGAACGAAGAGATAAAAAATATCTTTACTGCTCTTGGTGTCACCATCGGAACTGAAGAAGATAGCAAAGCCTTGAACCTTTCAAAATTACGTTACCACAAGGTTGTCATTATGTGTGATGCGGATATTGATGGTAGCCACATTGCTACGTTGATATTGACATTCTTCTTTAGATATATGAAAGAATTAATAGAGAACGGTCATATCTATATTGCTACCCCACCTTTATATTTAGTGAAAAAAGGACAGAAAAAAGCCTATGCCTGGAGCGATAAGGAACGTGATACTATAGCCGAAGAGTTTGGTGGCAGTGTTGGCATTCAACGTTACAAAGGTCTTGGGGAAATGAATGCAGAACAACTTTGGGACACCACCATGAATCCGGAGTTTAGAACCATGCGTTTGGTTCAAATAGATAATGGAACGGAAGCCGATAGGATTTTCTCGATGTTGATGGGCGATGAAGTGCCACCCCGTAGAGAGTTCATAGAAAAGAATGCTGTGTATGCTAAAATTGATGCGTAATTAATTAAAAATGTAGTTTATTGAAAAAGCCATGCTATAAATAAATAGCATGGCTTTTTTTGTTTTTAAATGTGTAACTAACTTTTTTCTTTAATTTTTAAACACTTTACGGTGTGTTATGTTTCCTGTTTCTGTTTTTAACTGTAAAATAAACAGCCCACTTTTTAAGTTGCTAATGTCAATCTTTTTGTTAGCAATCAATTTACCTTCCATACTTATTTTGCCAGTTACATCATAAAGTTTATAATCTAAATTTTCATTAATATTGCTTAAATAAATAAAATCCGTAGTTGGGTTTGGGTATACAGTAATTTGATTATCATTAAAATCATTTACACCAGCAGTATTATCATAATTATAGGTTTTTCGGCTAACAATGTCCCAATCTACTCCATTGTATTCTTTGGTTACTTCTGTTAATAGTTTATTAACATAGGGATTATTTTCTATTCCTAAATTATACCTTAAATCCGCAAGCGAATGTTGAAAAGAAAGTTGAAAAGTCAGTAAAACCAGTGCTTTAAAGACTTTTCACTT
>NZ_JBFVFE010000109.1:0-3743 GCF_052728615.1 Mariniflexile sp.
TAGCTATTTGTGCGAATAGTAGATAATATAAGCGAACGGTTTTCTAATATGTATGCCGAAAGTGCCGTTGTTTTCATACCATCTACGCCGCTCGCACCTTTATTGCGCTCCACTTGTCGCGTTGCCTTAAAAAGGTTTGTAGCTGATAATACCTGTTCAATCATAGATTCAATAATTCGTGTACTCCTGTTGGTTTAAAACTAGGCTAGCTAAGCATCCTAGTCGAATTCCAACGTAATTTAATGTTCTGTCCTTCCTTACCCGTGAGACCTGTACAATTCTTATTGTACCTCGTTTCCTGTAAGTACTATGACTTCTGCTGACTTCTCCAAATAACCAACTCGTAGTTTTGAAGACCTCCCCAGGTAATGGCATCTTCTTTCCCTCAATCGCTGCCGTATCTACATACTTACCCTTTTGGCAATCTTAGGGCGTTACAATGATGTGCTTGCTTACCCGAGTAAATATGCCTCTGTATACGGTTTCTGTTCGTCAGTACCGAGGTTTGTAGTTCCGCTTCCTTCAGATAAAACCTCACGGTTTTCACCCTTGCGACTTACTAATGCTTCAAGACGTTACTCTTGCGCATAAGGGACTTGCACCCTATAGATTAATTATTTACCTTTCAGTAAATAAAAGATGCCCATGCTGGGCACACACAATGGCTATAATTAATACGGGTTTTGGTGCTTAACCCAAAGTTTAGAGCTTTTAATAAAGTCCGCCAAATCAAAAAATTTGGCTTTAGAAATGAAAAGATAAAACAAAATCAAGAAATTTGGCTAAGTGCTTAATCGAAAGTTTACTACTTTTAATTCCCGTACTAACCATAGCCTAACCGTTAATACAAAAACAGGAAAAAGCAAACAGAATCGGAGTCAGAAATGTTAAAATTCCATTAGAAAATTAATTTTAAATTGACAAATTAATTGCTTGCGGATTTAAGGTATTTATGGGTGTACGACAAATTTCACTTTTTCGGAATTCATCCGATAACAAATATGGTTTCCACTAACGCCCCTGAATATGGATGAAAACCTGCGAGATTTAAGTATCTTGTAGGTTTGGGCTCAGAACTTATCCTTCAAGACCTACAAGGTTTTCGATCCCGATTGCCATCGGGACTTGCAGGTCAAGATTCCAGTTTTAGGGAAATTTGTCGTGCACCCGTATTTATAAAACTTCAAAAATCAAAAATCAAAAACGTATCTTTGCATCCCGATAAATATCGGGATCAAAAAAAACCAAACCACACATGTCATTATCATCATTAAACGCCATCTCACCCATTGATGGGCGCTATAGAAATAAAGTAAACGAATTAGCCCTTTTTTTTTCTGAGGAAGCACTTATAAAATACCGTGTTCTGGTTGAAATAGAATACTTTATTGCACTTTGCGAAATTCCGTTACCACAACTTAAAGCGGTAAACACAGGTGTTTTTGATGGTTTAAGAACCATTTACAAAAATTTTACCAGTGATGATGCACTTGCCATAAAAGAGATTGAAAGCGTTACAAACCATGATGTGAAGGCGGTTGAGTATTTTATAAAAGAAAAGTTTGATGCCCTAGGTTTATCTAAATTCAAGGAATTCATCCATTTTGGATTAACGTCCCAAGACATAAACAATACCGCTATACCGTTAAGTATTAAGGAAGCCATTAACGCCGTTTATGTACCGGAATATACCATTGTTTTAAATAAACTAAAAACATTGGCTGAAGATTGGGCAGCCATCCCGATGCTTGCAAGAACCCATGGGCAACCGGCATCTCCCACCCGACTTGGAAAAGAAATTGAAGTGTTTGTGGTTAGATTACAAGAGCAGTTTAATTTATTGAACGCAATACCAAGTGCCGCCAAATTTGGTGGTGCTACGGGCAATTTTAATGCGCACCACGTAGCGTATCCAAAAATTGATTGGAAAGCTTTTGGTGGAAAATTTGTACAGGAAAAGTTAGGTTTGCACCACTCATTTCCAACCACGCAAATAGAGCATTACGACCAGATGGCAGCTTTGTTTGATGCCTTAAAACGTATAAACACCATTATTATTGATTTAGATCGGGATATTTGGACCTACGTTTCCATGGAGTATTTTAAACAAAAAATTAAAGCAGGCGAAGTGGGGAGTTCTGCGATGCCACATAAAGTTAACCCCATCGATTTTGAAAACAGTGAAGGTAATTTAGGAATTGCCAACGCTATTTTTGAGCATCTATCGGCTAAACTTCCATTATCGAGATTGCAACGCGATTTAACCGATAGTACGGTTTTACGAAATGTGGGCGTTCCTTTTGGGCATACTATTATTGGTTTTAAATCGACTTTAAAAGGATTGGATAAATTACTGTTGAACGAATCTAAATTTGCTGAAGACCTGGAAAACAATTGGGCTGTAGTGGCTGAGGCGATCCAAACTATTTTGCGCAGGGAAGGATATCCGAATCCTTATGAGGCATTAAAAGGACTGACCAGAACCCATGCAAAAATAAATAAAAACTCCATTTCCAATTTTATTGATACTTTAGAAGTATCACATACAATAAAAGACGAATTAAAACGTATTACCCCCAGTAACTATACGGGAATTTAAATAAAAAACATGTTGAACGACAAACAGTCATTAATACTTTGCGGGGTTGTAGCAGTTGGTATTTTTGTATCTGGATTACTGGATATTTTGGATAATTATGTTGTAAAAACCATTCTTACCATTATTTTTTTGCTCGTGATAGTCAATTTTTTTATAGTGAATTCCAAATCCAAAAACGAAGGACAAAAGGATTTAAAATAAACAAAAGGTAAAATTTTATTTGTCTGGTCGAGTCTTTCGGCTTCGCCCAAGATAAACTAAAGTCGAGACCTATTTTAAGAATCTTTGAAATAGAAGTTCTCGACTGCGCTACCATTGACAAGTATTTTTATATTTGATTTTCAAATATTTAAATAGCGCTCAAAATTTAAAAACACCCCTAAAGTCCCCTCTAGGGGACAATCCATACTTTTCAAATTTTCAGTTTCAAATTCAATTTAATTGTCAACAATATCGCTTGATAAATTTTTTTATCAGTTGCATCGAACGGACACAATTAATTTAAACCGTTTCTTTTTACGTTAACTTATTTTATTTAAAGAAATTAATAACCTCTTTAAGTTGTTCTTCATCCACATGGGCACTTTGTAAAACACCTACTAAAGTTGCCATCTTTTCCGGACTCATATCATTGCCCAACACCCGAACGATGCCAAAGCCCATTTCTTTAGAGCTTCCAAAAACAATTACTTCTTCGGCATCTTCATCGGTACCAATATATTTCACAACCACTTTATTGCCTTTATCATTAAACTCCATCAAATCTTTATATTTATCATCACTTAAAATAGTTTTAACTTTAGCTATTTCGGCTTTTAAAGTTTCAGCATCTACCTCTCCAGCTTTATAGCCTAAAAAGTTTAATCTGTTTACCGAATTATAAGCTTCTTTTTGCTCTTTGGTAAATTTAGATGCATCAATTTTTAACATGGATATGGGTATATCCTGTGTTATAAAATTTTTAGACTCTTGATGATCTACAAAGTAACGTTGCAAGGTTGCTTTTTCCTTACAGCTTACTAAAATAAGCACGGTAAAAAATGTTAATGCTATATGGTTGATGGTTCGTTTCATGTGTTCATATTATTTCTTTTTTATCGGTCACATGGTTCTTCCATACAATCATTCCCTTGGGTATCGAGAG
>NZ_JBFVFE010000110.1:0-3674 GCF_052728615.1 Mariniflexile sp.
AACAGTGATTCTCTAGCTTTTTTAGACCAAAGGCTAAAACCGCTAAATCCAACTAAATTAGTAGCTTAAAGGAAGGTACGAAACTTGAGTTATACAGATAGTGTTCAAGCAAGACCTACCGATTTTTATAAAGAAGATTTTAGCGTAAAAGGCTGGGATACAATAAGTGTTCCTTCTAATTGGGAAATAGAAGGATTTGGTTTACCTATTTATACCAATGTAAAGTATGTATTTCCTAAAAATCCGCCCTTTATTCCTCATAACATGAACAATGTTGGAACTTATAAGCGTGATTTCGATATTCCAAACGATTGGAAAAACAAAGACATTTACTTGCATTTTGCAGGGGTAAGTGGGGCTATGTATGTTTACATAAATGGTAAAATGGTAGGCTACAACGAAGGAAGTAAAACACCTGCCGAATATAACATTACCAAATATATTAAATCTGGTAAAAACCAAATTGCTGTACAAGTATTACGTTGGTCTGACGCCAGTTATATGGAAGATCAAGATTTTTGGAGGTTAAGCGGTATTGAACGTGATGTGTATTTAAGGGCAGACAACCCAATTGCTATTAATGATTTTAGAATTGGAAGCGATTTGGTCAATGCTTATAAAGATGGCGCTTTCAGTATAGATGTTAAAATAAAAAATACTTCAAATGCACCAGAAAATCGTAAAGTGGAAGTTAAATTATTGGATTCTAATAAAAAGGAAATGCTTACTTTTAATAGAACCATAAATGTTACTTTGGGAATTGTAAATGTTTCTTTTGAGGGTTTATTAAAAGACGTCAAACCTTGGACTGCCGAAACTCCTAACCTATATACGGCAACCATAGCTTTAAGTAATTCTGAAGGTAAAATAGAACAGGCCACTTCAGTAAAAGTGGGATTTAGAAATATAAAAATTGAAAACACGCAATTTTTAGTCAATGGAAAACCAATTTTGATCAAAGGAGTCAACCTTCACGACCATGACGAAAGCACAGGACATGTAATTAGCAAAGAACTTACCCTGAAGGACCTGAAACTGATGAAGGAAAACAATGTAAATGCCATACGTACCAGCCACTATCCCAAAAATCCGTTTTTCTATGCAATGACCGATAAATATGGTTTTTATGTGGTTGATGAGGCCAATATAGAAACCCATGGTATGGGAACAACCAACCAAGGATTGGATAATAACGAAGAAGCAAAAAAAATACATCCAGCATACCTGCCAGAATGGAAAGCGATGCATATGGACAGAACGGTTAGAATGTTTGAACGCGATAAAAACCATCCATCCATAGTAACATGGTCCTTGGGGAACGAAGCGGGCAATGGCGAAAATTTCTTTGCTACTTATGCATGGTTAAAAGAACAAGACATGACCCGCCCAGTTCAATATGAAGGTGCTACAAATTACGAAAACACAGATATTCAAGTACCTATGTACATGCGCATTCCAGAAATGATAAAGTATGCCAAAAACAACCCAAAACGACCATTGATCCAATGTGAATATGCGCACGCCATGGGCAACAGTCTTGGTAACTTTAAAGATTATTGGGATGTTATTCGTGAATATGATGTGATGCAAGGTGGTTTTATATGGGACTGGGTTGATCAAGGGCTTTTGGCCAAAACCGAAGATGGACAATCCTATTGGGGCTATGGTGGCGACTTTGGCGCTGAGAATATTCAGAACGATGCCAATTTTTGCATAAACGGTATTGTAAATGCAGACCGTTCGCCGCACCCTGGATTGGAAGAATTGAAAAAGGTGTATCAAAACATTCACTTTAGGGATGCCAATTTTAAAACGGGACAAGTGACAGTCGTTAATGAGTATTTCTTCACCAATTTAAATAATTTCAATTTTACTTGGTCACTTTTTAAAGATGGAAACCAGTTAGTGTCAGACAATATTGAAACATTTGATTTAGAACCGGGAGCAGCAAAAACATTAATCCTTAATTTGCCGAAAGTAGATTTGAATTCAGGAGAGTATGCACTTCAAATATTGGCATCAACTAAAAATGAATTACCGCTGTTGCCTAAAGGATATCCTTTGGCCAAAGAGGAATTTTTGGCAGGAACATTTACACCTGTTTTCAAAAAGAATACTGACGATGTTATTGCTGTATCATCACAAGCTAATATTTTAACTTTTAAATCTGATGCTTTTGAAGCTAGTTTCGATGTAAAAACGGGTAAACTAACAGCTTTGGATTACGGCAATGGAAACATCCTTATCCAAGGCATCCAGCCAAATTTCTGGAGAGCCACTACCGATAATGATTTTGGATTCAACATGCCAAAAGTGTTTGAGCCTTGGAAAAAAGCGACCGATAACCAAACGTTACTTTCCATTCAATTAAAAGATGGCAATAAAGTTACAGATTTGAAAGCTGTAGATGGCAGTAGGAATTTAAAAAACGCTTCGGCATATCTTCAAGTACTGTATCAACTGCCAAATGAAATGGCAAAAATTAAGGTTGACTATAAAATAGATGCCTCAGGACAACTAACAGTTACAAATTCACTTTTTGATGTTAAAGAAGGCTTGCCGAACATGCCTCGTTTTGGAAATAACTTTATATTGAAAAACGATTATAATTTAGTAAACTGGTACGGTAGAGGACCGCAAGAAAACTACCAAGATAGAAATACCGCGGCATTTGTAGGGAATTATAAAGCCAACGTAAAAGATTTGTATTTTGCATATGTACGTCCGCAAGAAAATGGATATAAAACCGATGTACGTTGGGTAACATTCACTAATGAAAACGGAAAAGGCATCAAAGTATTGGGGCCAAAGTTATTGAGTTTTAGCGCGCATCACCAATATAATTCAGATTTTGATGCTGGTGAAACCAAGAAACAACGCCACACTACAGATATTGTTACCCGAGATTTGGTCAATATCAATATAGATAATATGCAGATGGGTGTTGGTGGAGATACCAGTTGGGGCGCCAGGCCATTGGAAAAATACCAAATTAAAGCAAAAAACATGAGTTATTCTTATTCTATAATGCCTATTGACTAATTATTTGAACAACAATGATTTATATGTTTAAAAACAAGGTTTATATAGTTCTTATTGTGCTGCTTTTATTGGTTGCTTTTGGAACTAAAAAGCCAAAAGTATTGATTATAGGAGATTCTATTTCTATTGGTTATACGCCATTTGTGGAAAAGCATTTTTCGGGAGATGCCATAATACGGCATAATCCAGGAAATGCACAGCACACAGGAACTGGCTTGGAAAACATCAATGCATGGATTGGAGATGGAGATTGGGATGTTATCCAGTTTAACTGGGGATTGTGGGATCTTTGCTACCGCCATCCAGATTCAAAAGTTCAGGGGAATAGAGATAAGATGAACGGAAAAATCACTTGTGATATTGATGCATATAAAACTAATTTAGATTCCATTGTATCAATCCTTAAAAGAAAAACAAAGGCAAAATTGATTTTTGTTACAACAACTTACGTTCCTGAAAATGAAGCTGGCAGGTTTCAAGATGATGTGCTAAAATATAATGAAGCGGCCAAGGCCATAATGAAAAAGCATTCAGTCATTGTAAACGATATTTATGGGGTGTACGACAAATTTCCATTTTCCAAAAAATATTATCTTTGACCTAAAAACCGATGAGCAGAAAATCACAAGCAC
>NZ_JBFVFE010000111.1:0-3389 GCF_052728615.1 Mariniflexile sp.
AGTTTTAGATTTGCATAACAAGAGCCGTATGGTGGGAGACTATCACGTACGGTTCTGTGAGAGGCTTGGGGCGAAATCCCCCTTGCCTACTCAACCACATAAACGTTGGCAGTAATGCGACCAAAACTATCAAAAGTTTCCATATAATTCAACTTTTTTGTTATCTTTGCTAAAGAAAACCGACAAACAAACTGAATGAAACCAAAATTTGAGATAGTATTTCTTGAACAGGCTATTGGTTTTATGTCCAAATTGGACACAAAAGCTAAAAAGAAAATCTACTACAATTTAGATAAAGCTAAACTCGAAAATGACCCAAAACTCTTCAAAAAGCTGACAGACGATATTTGGGAATTCAGAACACTTTATCAAGGAATTCAATACAGACTCTTTGCCTTTTGGGACAAAACTGACAAAACCGAAACGCTTGTGTTATCGACACACGGAATGGTTAAAAAAGTAAGTAAAGTACCAAAATCAGAAATTGAGAAAGCATTGAAAATTAGAGCAGAATATTTTGACCAATAAACCCAAAAAGTTATGGAAACAAAAAATGAAAAAATGAAAATGATGACACTTGACCAAATGAAGGACAAGGACATCGGAAAAGTTGGAACACCAGAGCGAGACAAATACGAATTTGATTTGCGAATGGAAGTGCTTGGAGATATGATAAAATCTGTTCGAAAAGAACGGAATTTGACCCAAGAGCAACTCGGAGAATTAATCGGTGTTCAAAAGTCGCAAATCTCTAAATTGGAAAGAAACACTAAAAACGTAACTATAGAAACGATTTTAAAAGTATTTAAAGCATTAAAAGCAAACGTCAGATTTAGTGTTGAAATGAACGAATCTGAATTTAAAGTAGCATAAAAGCACTACTGCCAACATGCGTATATAACTAATAAAAAAACTTACTTATTGCATGAATTGATACTATCATATAATGCTTTGTAACAACTTTTGGGTTCAGTTTGAAATTTAAAAGGTATTTTTATTGTTCAATTTCTATTGCAGTTTCACTTTTTTCTTCTTTACTAAAAACATAAGTGTAAATCCACATCAATGTAAAGGAAGGAATAATGTCAAACCCTGGAAGTGCTTCTTCAATAAAAGTAATGACTCCTGCAATTTTACCCATTTTCCCTTTGTAAAGCTTCGTCATTAACCAACCTGAAACAGGTGCCCAAACAATATCTGAAAACTCACCAATTCCCGGAATTAAAAAGGACACATAACCAATGGCATCAAATAAGATTCCTAAAAAAAGTTTATTGTATTTATTCATCTAAAGGCAATTTTTTTTCATTTCCTCGAAGGAGGAAATCTCATAATCGTTTTGTCATTTACTCATTTCGTCTAACGCTAAATATAAACTCTGGAGAAAATGTGCTTCTTGGGTGTAAGCAACAAACATACCAAAAACTACTTCCCTATTAATTTCAAAAATTCGTTTCGGGTTTCAATTTTTTCAAACTGTCCACGAAACCCTGATGTGGTGGTAACCGAGTTTTGCTTTTGCACCCCACGCATCATCATACACATATGCGATGCTTCAATAACCACGGCAACGCCTTGTGGTTTTAGGGTATCGTTAATGCAATCCAAAATCTGTTCGGTTAAACGTTCCTGAACTTGAAGTCTGCGTGCAAACACATCCACTATTCTTGGTAGTTTACTTAAACCGACAATATGTCCGTTAGGAATATACGCAATGTGCGCTTTTCCGAAAAACGGTAATATATGATGTTCGCAAAGCGAATACAACTCAATATCCTTTACAATAACCATTTCGTTATAACTCTCCTTAAACATGGCACTTTTAAGAATTTCAACGGGATCTTGATGGTAACCTTGTGTTAAAAACTGCATTGCTTTGGCAGCACGTTCTGGGGTTTTTAACAACCCATCTCGCTTGGCGTTTTCACCCAGATCTTCAATGATGTTTTTATATCTATTTTTAACATCATCGGTAACCTGCATGTTATACTCTTCAAAACTTTTGTACGGCATTTTTTATGTTTTTGTAAACTTAAATATAAAGCATAAATGGGACTTAACAATAAAAACCATTCTTAATTGTACAGAACAGCTTAAAGTAGTATTTTCACGCTATATTTTATAGTTATGGTTCAGGCAACAAACATTCACAAATTTTACGGCGATCTGCAAGTTTTAAAAGGCGTCGATATTCATATAAAAAAAGGCGAAGTGGTATCAATTGTTGGTGCTTCGGGTGCTGGAAAAACAACCTTGTTGCAAATATTAGGTACGTTGGATAGTGCTTCTTCCAAAGAGCCTTACCAACTTACCATTAACAGCATTAATATTAAAGACCTTAGCGACAAAAATTTGGCGAAGTTTAGAAATGAGCATATTGGGTTTATATTCCAGTTTCATCAATTGTTACCTGAATTTACGGCTTTAGAAAACGTATGCTTACCCGCTTTTATAAGAGGCACGAAAAGGACTGATGCCGAAAAACGTGCTAAAGAATTGTTGGATTTCTTGGGATTATCGCACCGATACAACCACAAACCCAACGAACTTTCGGGCGGCGAACAACAACGTACCGCTGTAGCTAGAGCTCTCATTAACAGTCCCGATTTGATTTTCGCCGATGAACCCTCGGGAAATTTAGACAGTGAATCTGCCGAAAATTTGCACGGTCTTTTTTTTAAACTTCGTGATGAATTCGGACAAACCTTTGTAATTGTAACCCACAACGAAGAGCTTGCCAATTTAGCTGACAGAAAATTGGTGATGGTTGATGGGAAAATAGTCGATTAGTTTTAAACTAACTTTAAAAAAAAGCCGCTTTTAATATTATACAATGCCAAGCAATGCTTTTTTATTTAGCTAATTCATATTTAGCTTTTTTAATTTTCCCTAAAGCTTCATCTGCTAAATAATCAGTTAAACTAACTGAGGCACTCGTTTGTATTAATTTTTCCTTTAAAACGGCAGGTAATGCATTTAAAGATTTATCATCATTGTAAATGTACTCAATTTATTTTGTTGTCTCAATTATTAGTGTTATTGAATTCGCATCTAATTCATTTAATCTCTTAATTTTATCTTCAGTATCCTATTCTTCTTCAACAAATTCAACAACACTCCAATCATATTCATTTGTTGCACTCGTCTTGGATGATTTGGCTTTACCAAGCTTAATATTGGCTAATAATGTACTTGCATATCTATGATGTCCATCTATAATTAATGCGAATCAAGTGTTGAAAAGATTAAAACCCATTATGATTTATAATACAGTATTAGGGGCGTTAGCCCTAAAATCGTCGTAGATACAAGCGTTAATTAAATAAAAAGGGGCGTAGCCCTGTTATCTCCATAAAATAACACGATGATGAACAAAAAAGATATAGCCC
>NZ_JBFVFE010000112.1:0-3312 GCF_052728615.1 Mariniflexile sp.
AAGGCAATGAACACATATAAATCAATTGAAGAAAATTACAAAGAATTAACTATTCCACATTATTCTAAAACATAACCTAAAATAATTGCTAAAAACTAAAAACACAACTGCGACTGCGACTGAAAACTAAAAAATTCTCTGTGCGACTCTGTGAAACCTTTGTGAATCTCTGTGTAATAACAAAAACTTGAAACCCTTCAAACTTGAAACACCAAATTTCATCATACATAAAATTCCTTTTAAAATCCACCAACCAACACGGTGTGCACTCCCCTTTTGTCTATCATTTAGTTACAAAGTGTTTTTATGACCACTCAAAATATGACGCTTACAAAAGCATTTCAGCCTATAAAACACATCTGCTTCAAAATAAATCCAAAATAAAAATAACAGATTTAGGTGCAGGTTCGCAGGTTTCAAACCAAAAGGAACGTCTTGTTTCTGAAATTGCTCAAAATGCGGGTACTACCAATAAACGGGCGAAACTTTTATATCGACTTACCTCCTATTCTAAGTTTGAAAATATATTGGAATTGGGTACTTCTTTAGGTATTGCAACACAAGCCATGCATTTAGCAAATACGAATGCTAAAATAACAACTATTGAAGGTTGCCCGAATATTTCAGAATTCACAAAGGCTAATTTTGAAAAGCATCAATTAAAGAATGTCGATTTAATTACGGGGAATTTTAATACTGAGGTTAATGATTTGTCTTCACCTACCTACGACCTTATTTTTTTTGATGGCAACCACCAAAAAGAAGCAACTTTAAACTATTTTGAAACCTTATTACAAACCGCTCACAACAATTCTATTTTTATTTTTGATGATATCTATTGGTCGAAACCCATGACCGAAGCTTGGGAAACCATAAAACAACATCCAAAAATAACCGTTACCATTGATACCTTTTTTTGGGGATTGGTGTTTTTTAGAAAGGAACAGGTAAAGGAGCATTTTGTTGTTAGAGTTTAAGTGTGTCATTCAAGAAAATAATCCGCTTTTTAAATGAACTGGTTTAAACTTTTTTGATTGAAGCTAACCTGCCCCTCGTCAGCAGACAGAAAATAGCGGTTTTTTGCTCAATTGAAGGCTTTTTTGAACTGCATAGCATCGTTACGGAGTTATAAAAAGACGAAACCTGCCGGCAGGCAGGAGTGAGGGAAAAATATCATTTTGCAGCCAATTGAAAAAAATTTAAACCAGTTAAATATCAATATTTGAAGGTTTTTATTGATTTAAAAAACATGAACAAGTTTGAATTCGTTACTTTCTGCTGACAACCAAGTAACAGTCTGTATAATCAATTAAAACTGAGCATATCTTAAAGTAGGCAATAACCTAATAAAAAAACATTTGTACTTTTGGTATAAATATTGTACTTTTTGTTGTACATTTTTTTGTACATAAAAACAATATCATGAAAGCAATAATAATATCGACCCTGAGAAAGAGTATGAAAAAACAATTTGATTATGTTTTTAAATCAACTAAAACTAAAAAGACTTTATCCGTCAATTGATTATTAACATAACATTAGGTGCATTATTCTTTACTGACGTAATACCATTTTCCATAGAACTTGTAGATGAATACATTTCACTAGTCCCAATAATTTGATTATTTCCAGCTTTTAAATTAAAATAAGGGCTACTGTTTTTGGATTGTAATCTTTCGTATCTTGAATCATCCGTTGAATTTTTTCTTACGGATTCAATGCCATTTGTACATCCAGATTTAGCAGCATACCCTTCACTAGCCAGAATATTTTGTCCATTACCTGCTTTTAGTCTAAATCTAAACTCACCTTTTTTGTCTTTGTATATTTCAAATTTTGCCATAATAAATAGTTTTTTAATTATTTGGTATCCAATTTACGAAAAAGTCAATATATCAACTAATTAAATTATCTGAGGCTTTTGAAAATAAAATAAAGAGGTATAGAATTATTAAAATTTTAATAATTCTTTTAATCTCGTTTAATAAACCTTCCTATACTCAAAAATTAATGTAATAAGATGTACTTCGTCCATCTCCTTCAACTTTGAAAACTTTTAACTCCACTAATTTTTGTAAATCCCTTGTAGCTGTTGGTTTAGATGTTAGGGTAATCCGAATATATTTTTTAGCAGTCATACCACCTTCAAATCCTTTTGGTCCTTCTTCAAGCATACGTTTAACAACTTTTAATTGCCTATCATTTAATTGACTTTCATAATGGTCAAAAAGTTTAGATTTTTTCAGGGTAAAATCAATCAAGGATTCTGATTCATCTTGTGATTTCAATATAACGTCGATAAAATATTCAAGCCAAGAAGTAATTTCATTACTACTTTGCCCCATTTTCAAAGCATTATAATAATCTTTTTTCTTTGCTTCTATTGTTGCTGAAAGACTCAAGAGAACTGGGTAACCTACAGTCTGCGACAATGCTTTCTCAGCTATAGAACGTCCAATACGTCCGTTGCCATCTTCAAATGGGTGAATTGTTTCAAAATAAAGATGAGATATAGCCGATCGTATAGGGGCATATTTAATCATTTTAGAACCATTGGGAGCAGTCTCATTAAACCAAGCGATGAAGTTATCCATCTCTAATGGTATTTGCTTAGAAGGTGGTGCTTCAAAATGGACGATTGGTCTATCTATTCTTCCAGATACCACCTGCATAGGATCTTCATGTATCCGCCATGCGCCTATATTGATATTTGTGGCAGTAGGAAATATCATTTTATGCCAATCAAAAAGCTTTTTTTTAGTCAGTTTTTCAGCAAAGCTGTTTTGCACATCTGTTATAAGAGTTGCCATACTCTCAGCATTTTTATTTTTGACACTTTCCGGAGTAACATTAAGCCCCAAATTATTACGGATAGAGGAAAGCACATCTATTCTACTTAAATACTCGCCCTCTATTTCTGAGGTTTTAATGGCTTCAGCTACCATAATATTTATCATCGTTTGAGCATGATCTTCTATTGACATGGTTTTTAAAATTCCACTGATTCGCCCTGATTTTTCAGCAAAAGCATAGAGCTTATCCTCTAGCTTACTTATATCGTAGCTAAACTGTGTCCAATCTTTTTGTTGCCAATTATAGGTCATGAGTCGATTATATTATTTAATTAGCTCAAAAATAAACAAAATAATGAGCCGATTAACAAAACTAATCGGCTCATTATGGTTTATATTGATATTTTTACTATTATCTATCTTAAAAATTACTCAAGTTTCGCACCTTCCTTTAAGCTACTAATTTAGTTGGATTTAGCGGTTTTAGCCTTTGGTCTAAAAAAGCTAGAGAATCACTGTT
>NZ_JBFVFE010000113.1:0-3096 GCF_052728615.1 Mariniflexile sp.
ACAATATTGAAAATGCGGTTAAAACGCTTTCCGCTGAAATTGAAAAGGAGTTTCCCGATATCCCTAATAGCAGATGGTTAGCATTTAGGTTATTGGAAGGCGACACACATATTATTGAAGCATTAAGAACAGGAGAATTAGTTTAACCCATAATGGGTATTTGTCAAATAAATTTCTTATTAAAGTACTATGGAAATTAAACTGACTGAAAGTCTGGTAAATTCGCGAAACGAATAGCAATCCTTCTGCGAATATTTTTAATAAAGGAATAGATTCGTGCCATTCGTGTTTAAATTTTATAAAGAGTGTCATACATTCTAATTTGAGAACAAAAAATGAAAAATAAAAACATAGAACGTATTTTAGAATTATCCAACGAATTGCGCTGGCAAATTGGCGATGATTTTCACGATAATTTAACCGAAGGTATCTACGCCGATGCTGCCCAAATAGTGAGCGACACAGTGCAAGTAGATAATTCTAAAAAACGATTTAGATTAGACAGGCAAATCGATAAAATAGTAACCAGTAAAACCTTTGGGTTTCCTATTATGTTTTTAATATTGGCCACCGTTTTATGGCTTACTATTGTTGGGGCAAACTACCCATCGTCTTTATTGGCACAACTTTTATTGGATAAAGTACATCCTGCATTAAAAAGCTTAGCAGCAAGTATGAGCATGCCTTGGTGGCTAGTTGGTTTTTTAATTGATGGCGTGTATTTAGCTGTTGCTTGGGTCATAGCCGTCATGCTTCCGCCCATGGCGATATTTTTTCCCATGTTTACGCTGTTGGAAGATTTCGGTTATTTACCCCGTGTGGCATTTAATCTGGATAGTTTATTCAAAAAATCCGGTGCCCATGGAAAACAGGCCTTGACCATGAGTATGGGTTTTGGCTGTAATGCCGCTGGCGTGGTGGCTACGCGTATTATTGATAGCCCCCGGGAACGTTTAATTGCGATTATCACCAATAACTTTTCGCTTTGTAATGGGCGTTGGCCGACCCAAATATTGATTGCCACCATTTTTATAGGGGCTGTGGCACCTGCTGCTTTTTCCAGTCTGGCATCTTTATTGGCCGTTATAGGTATTGCAGTTTTAGGAATGGCTTTTATGTTTGGAGTGTCTTGGGCTTTGTCTAAAACCATGTTAAAAGGCGAGGTTTCTACCTTTAATTTAGAGTTGCCTCCGTATCGCCCGCCCCGTTTTTGGAAAACCTTATATACTTCGTTAATTGATAGAACCACCATCGTTTTGTGGCGCGCCATTGTATTTGCCGCTCCTGCCGGTGCCGTTATTTGGCTGATTTCCAATATTTATGTTGGCAATGAAAGTATCGCTGCATGGACCATTAACTCTTTGGATGGCTTCGGGTTTCTTTTAGGATTGAACGGTGTGATTTTATTGGCTTATATAGTGGCGATTCCAGCGAACGAAATTGTGATTCCAACCATATTGATGCTCACTGTTTTAGTTACCGGAATGGATGGTGGTTCTGGCGCAGGCGTCATGTTCGAACTCGATTCTGTAAACGCCACAGGCGATATTTTAAGAGCTGGGGGCTGGACCTTGTTGACCGCCATAAACCTGATGCTTTTTAGTTTGTTGCACAACCCCTGCAGTACCACCATTTACACCATTTACAAAGAAACAAAAAGTGTTAAATGGACCGTCTTTGCTTCCATTATGCCCGTAATTTTAGGGTTTATCGTAACTTTTTTAGTGGCCCAATTTTGGAGAATTATTTTTTAGTAACTGAAGTTGCTTCTTATAATTCCTCCCCTTTTTTAAGGAGAGGTGCCGATAGGCGGAGGGGTCAAAAAAAGTCATTAGTTTGATACCTTGAGATATTTTTGTCATATACTAAACCGAAAAACACATGAAGAAAGTATATTATTCAGTTTTAGTGCTGTGCTTAACAGCCTGCTCGGTATTCGCACAAACCATTATAACCGATAGACCAGACCAAACCGAAAGTTCTTCAACCATAGAAAAAGGAAGTTTACAAATAGAAACCGGTATTTTATTAAGTTTTTCTGAAGATGATTTTAGCTCAGAAAGGCAACTTCTGGCACCTACAACCTTATTTCGATATGGGATTACAAATGGGATTGAAATAAGAGTTTTGAGCCAGTTTGAAAGTTTAAAGGACCAGAATTCATCTCAAGAAGTCAGTGGTATCAGCGATTTGGAAATTGGAACAAAAATTCAGTTGTTCAAAAAAGAAAACGTGAATGCCGAAATCGCTTTTATATCACATCTTGTACTTCCAACAGGTTCAAAATCCCTAACCAACGATACATCTGGGACGATTAACAAACTTTCCATCTCTCATGGATTAAGTGACACCATGAGCATTGGTTACAATGTTGGATACGATTATTTTGGAGAAGGAAACGGCCATTTAACCTATTCGGCAGCTTTAGGAATATCCATTACAGACACCTTTGGACTCTATATGGAGCCTTATGGAAATATAATCGAGTTTGAAAATCACGAAGCCAGTTTCGATGCTGGAATTACCTATTTATGCGAATCAAGAGTTAAAATATTGCAACTATTTAGCTGAGAGAAAATTGGATTATGCGCTTGACTTAGGGGCGTTAGCCCTGTAGTCTTAATAGCAAAATGAGCCATGATGACGGATTAGGGGCTTTAGCCCTGACATCTTTTATAAAACAATTGTGTACGTGTTCGCCATGTTTATTAAATTTCAGGGCTATATCTTTTTTGTTCATTATCGTGTTATTTTACCAAGATAACAGGGCTACGCCCCTTTTTATTTAATTAACGTGTATCTACGACGATTTTAGGGCTAACGCCACCTATATTGTCGTATAAATCGTAATGGGTTTTACTTTTCAACACTTGATTCGCATTATTTACTAAAAGATAATGTTCAGTTGGATTTTTCTTTTGGAACAGGTATCAACCATACGATGGATTATTTATCTGTGGGTTGTTGTATAAATATAGCAAAGAGATATCTGAATTAACGGGTCTTTCCCGGAAAATATACAGTTCAGGAAATTTTAAATTTAATTCAGATAAAACTATCCATTTTATTAAAAAGACTTATATTTACTTATATCTG
>NZ_JBFVFE010000114.1:0-3060 GCF_052728615.1 Mariniflexile sp.
TGTTTGCAAGCTTCCGATTTTCCTTCGGAAAATCGCCGCTCACAAACCCGCACTATTCTTATACCGACCGTTGGCAACAAGCTGAAACCAACCATTTAAACAGAATTTCAAATATGAAAAAAATTATTTTTATCCTTTTATTCTTTCCGCATTATATAATCTCTCAAAGTTCAAGTGGGTTTTTCAATTTTTCTAAAGATGAATTCTACATAGAGAAAATGGATGAATGGAATCAAAGAAATGTAGAAAAAAAATTTGAAACTTTAATAAATAATGATACTGTTTTTGCTTTCAGTGCCAAATTTTATTCTTTTCAAGAGACTTTTCAACTCAACTTAGGCAAAAATAAAAAAATAGAAAAAATAGAAAATTTTATTTATGTCCACAATGGCTCTTTAGACGAATTGTTTCCTTATAAATACCCAATCAAAATTGGTGATATTTTTAAGAACCTAGGAAATCCAGATGTTACAAATAGTAATTCAACAAAGTTAACTATGAATACTGTTTTAGATTTAGAATATTCATTTGAAAAATACTATAAATGGAATAATGTTTTGTATAGAGACACTAAGGTTTCTATGGAAATTGCTAATCTTAAGGCGAAAAAATCATATAAAAATAAAAAAGGCAAAATAAAAAAGTATCAATTTCGAGATTATGGTTATGTATCTTACACAGCAAATAGTAATGGAACAATTAGTGACAATGACAAAAATTTCAACACGGTATCTCTAATATCAAATGGTGCAATAAAATCATGGCAAAAAACAAAAAGAGAAATGATATCATTGCTTGGTGAGAAAAGATTTAATACATCTAATTTGCATTTTGAAAATAATAATTTACCCTATTTTTTATATTTAGAAAAAACTAATGACCCTAGCCAATACTTCAAGAATTTCTTTTTTTTTGCTACAATGGTTTATGATATCGCTTTTGGTAGTCAAGTTCTTGAAGAAAATCAGAAATACACCTATACTACTTTGCCTGATAACATACTAGCAGAAGCAATAGGGATGGATAAAAGTTGTTGTATTGAGATTTTAATTGACCTCGAAAATTGGAATAATTCAACTTATTTAGACAAACTATTTATAATGTTTCATGAATTTGGCCACGATATTTTTAATTTAAAACATAGTGATGGTATTCGACTTATGGCGACAAATAAGCTGACTTTTGATGATCCTTCTATATTGGGTGAGATGATTCATGAAATGATGCTTTCTATTTTGAAAAGACAAAAAACATTGAACAAGAATACTGATTAAAAAGCTAAAATCTGATAAAATAAAAAACAAACCTTTGACAATAAGTTAAATCAAATGAAAAAACCTTCTAGCGACCGAAATCTATATAATTATCCAGAATATATAGAGTATGCACTAGAAAAAATTAATAAAATAGATACTTCAAAAATTTCTTTTTCGGATTTAACAACCACAATTAAGAATTATATTGGAGGAATTCCAGTTTTAGAAATCACTTTTAAAGCGGGTGGTTATCTTGCAAGGGCAAGGACTAAATCAAATGACATACCGTACAAAAATCTTTCGGAAATTACAATTCGAGACAAAAAGTTTGTTAAGTCTTTTGGAAGAGCGCATAAACCTGGTAGAGCTGTTTTTTACTGTTCAACCGATGAAAAAGTAGCAATAAAGGAAGCTACTCAATGGCATATTACTGATTTAGGAGTTTTAATTAATCGCAATATGTTCAAAGAACATAATCATCACAGACGATTTGTAACTGTTAGTATCTGGAAAGTAAAAGAAGACTTAAAGTTAGCTGCATTATTTCTTAATAGAAATGCGATAGAATCAAATAGTCGTGTTAAATATTTTGGACAACATATGATTAATCATGATGCTAATAGCTGGAATTGTAATGAATTGAAATCAAAAAGCTTGATTTTGAATTTTTTTTCTGATGAATATGCAAAGTCTGATATAAGAGAGGAAAGTGATTACTTTTTATCTGCATATTATGCGAATGAGGTATATGCTTTTTCAAAAAAAAGTAAAATCGATGGAGTTGTTTATCCTACGGTTGCACATGATTTTAAAGGAGAGAACTTTGCAATCACTGAATTAGCATATAAAAACAAATTAGAGTTTGTAAAAGCTTATCATAATTATGTAGCAAATATTGAGTTAAATAATAATCCCTTTGTAATTGGAAGTATATTAGAAACTATTGAAAATAAAAATGGAAAATTGATTTGGAAAGACATAACAACAGGGAAAATAATTGAGTAGAAAAGCCAGTTGCCAACACCGTGTAAAAATAATTGCTTGGTTCTCGCCTACTTGGAAAATCCTACGGATTTTCCTCTGGTTCGTTCCATTTTTAGTAAGTTAGTTGCTTGCACACGCAACTATCCTTACACATAAACGTTGTGTTTAATTAAAAAAAACCCAATAGATGAGTAAAGACGAGAAGATATGACTTTAGACAAAAACGTAGTTGTAGAAATTGATAAAATTCTAACAGATGGCTTTGATGATAAGCATATTCAAACGCACTCTACAAAAAAAGATGTTAGGAAAGCATTGTTGATTTGCAAGGCTTTGGACTTTTTATCTGTTAAATCTGGGAATCTTTACGAATTAAAAGAAAACGCAATACTAGCTATACAAGATGGCGGAATTGAGAAGTATTTAGAAAATATAAGATTAGATAAGGATTTAGAGAAAACTATTAAAGACCTGACTAAAAAAAGTCTTAAAAATCAGATTTGGTATAATATTATGTACGTTACGGTTGGAGGAATTATAGGAGGATTAATAGGACTTTTAACATTATTGGTATCGCCAAATAATACAGAAAAATTGATACAAGAATTACATAAAATGGCAAAGCAAAAAGCCGACAATGATGATAATTTTCAAACTGATATTCAACAAATGCGTTTAGAAATAACTTCTTTAGAAAAACAAGTAGATTCTTTAAAAACAGCATCTGAATAAATAACTAAACACAATCGAGTGGATGGCTCCGCCATCAAATGACGGAGTGCACCCCTCACACCACCGTACGTACGGGTCTCGTATACGG
>NZ_JBFVFE010000115.1:0-2308 GCF_052728615.1 Mariniflexile sp.
AATTTTCGATAAAATTTTATTTTTTTATTTCCGAAAAGTTTGCGCTTTATTTTGCTTTTTCCCACTTGTTTGCAACGGTCTCGGCTATGAGTAGTTGCGTGGGTTAGTACTTAACTTTGCAATTACACACCAAACTGGAAATCCTCGCGGATTTTCATAAGTAGGCGAGAACAAGCAATTACTTATAGCCATTGTTGTGCGCTTTTATTTATTTTTCATATTCTTAAAACTAGCCACGTAAAAATTAGAATCAATAATCAATTCTTTTTTAGTGTCTTTGGTGTATTCATGTGTCCAATTGGTGGTTGGTTTAATCCATTGCTCTTGGTTATCCAGTTTTACTTTCAATGGCATATCAAATCCACGCACAGCATTTATCCAACGATAGGCGAACTTGTTATCTTTAAAATAGTATTCTAAAGTTGGAATTTGTGTGGTTTTCAAGTATTGGTCGAAGAATAGATTCAAGTTCAGCCCTGATTGTTGTGCCATATAATTTTCAATATCTGCTGAGGTCACTGTTTTATGGTAGAATACTGTATTTAAACCGGTTAGAATGCTTCGCCACTTTTTATCATCATTAATTACTTGCCTTAATGTATGCAAGAATGCAGCAGATTTCATGTATGCATCTTGTGTGTAATCTTGGTCGTTAACGTCATAATCACCAATAATTGGTTTGTCGTTGGCAATGCCTTGAGATAGTCCTTTTATATAGTCTTCCCCAGCTTTTTTTCCAAAATAATACTCCACATACAAAGCTTCAGCATAGGTTGTGAATCCCTCATGAACCCACATATCAGCCATGTCTTTATACGTGATGTTATTCGCAAACCATTCGTGGCCAGACTCGTGGATAATCAAATAATCGAATTTCATACCCCAACCTGAACCCGAATAATCAGAACCTTCCATACCATTAACATAGCCTCCAGAGTAACCAACAGAACTTTGATGCTCCATGCCAATACCATCTACCAGTTTATAACTATCTTCATAAAACGGATAGGGACCGAACCAATGCTCAAAGGCTTCCAGCATTAAATGTGCTTGTTTGAACTGAATCTTGGCTTTTTCCAGATGTTCTGGCAATACATAATAATCACATTGAAGTGTTCCTTTCTTCCCGTTGTATGGGTCTGAAAAATGGACGTAATCAGCCACGTTAAGACTAACGCCATAATTATTGATAGGGTTTACTACTGTCCATTGATAGGTCGTTGTGCCGTTGTTCTTTTTTTCTGTTGCTGTGAGTTTACCATTGGCAACAGCCATAAGGCCATCGGGAACGGTTACGCTTATCGTCATCCCATTATCTGGCTCATCATACATATGGTCTTTACTGGGCCACCACAAACTAGCTCCATGTCCT
This sequence comes from Mariniflexile sp., assembly GCF_052728615.1. NCBI lineage: Bacteria > Pseudomonadati > Bacteroidota > Flavobacteriia > Flavobacteriales > Flavobacteriaceae > Mariniflexile > Mariniflexile sp. The sequence goes on from NZ_JBFVFE010000115.1 coordinate 1,373, forward strand.
TGACTTGCGTTATAAATAAAAGGTTTGCCGTTTGCATCTTGCTTATAGGTGAAGCCTCCTCCAAAAGGTGGGTTTGGATCTTCTCTGGGACTTCCTTCGTAGTACATCTCAATCTCTTTTGATGACCCTATTATTTGATTTTCTTTTAAATGAATGAGATAAGCATTTCCCTCTTGTGTAAAGGTCAACAATGTACCAGCTTGAATAACTTTAGTTATTTTCATTGGAGGTTGCAAGTCGATCTGCATGACATTTTTTGGTTCTAATACGGTATATTTTATGGTATTAGACCCTTTAATGTATTTGTTTTCGATGTTCAATTCAAAATCCAAAGTATAGTGGGTCAAGTCCCACCATGCTCTTTCTGGAGTTACCTTGCCTCTTAAAGTATCTTGCCTCGTGTACTTTTTTTCAGTGATTGCACTAATGGACATATCACGTTCTATAGGAATACGACCCAGGACAACGGGTCCTAATTGGCGCGCGTTGAAATAAAAAAAGCCTTTGTAAGTGTCCGTTTCATTATCTTTTTGTAATTTGAAATTAGGCTTAAAGTTTTCATGTTTTAATTCAAATAAAAGGGAATCTTTCTTAACAATTAAATGATCGAGAGGTGCATTAACTGTGCTAATCCAGTTTTTCCATTTCCAGTTAAAAGAACCAGAATATGCGTCGTTGTTTTTATCAATTGTGATTTCTAAACTCGCATTCGGATTCTGAATTTCGTACCATTTGCCAGTAATGTTTTGTCCAAACAATGTAAAAATTGATAGTTGGAGACTAAGTAATAAGAGAGTTTTTCTTTTCATGTTTTAATTTGAATGGTTAGGTAATTGCGCACAACGCTCGGTATAAGAACAGTGCGGGTTTGTGAGCGGCGATTTTCCGCAGGAAAATCGGAAGCTCGCAAACACGCACTAACTTTTGATTAAGCGA
>NZ_JBFVFE010000116.1:0-1919 GCF_052728615.1 Mariniflexile sp.
CATTATCCATAATCTCCTGAACCACCTCTGGGTTTAAAAGTGTGCTGGTATCGCCTAAATTACTGGTTTCCTTACATGCTATTTTACGCAAAATACGTCGCATTATTTTTCCGGAGCGTGTTTTAGGCAAGCCACTGGTAAACTGTATTTTATCAAGTTTTGCAATCGGCCCGATATGTTCGGTAATAATTTGGTTGATTTCATTACGCAAATTGTCATGGACGCGGGTTTCACCAAAATCCTTTAAAATAACAAAACCGTACAAAGCATTGCCTTTTACATCATGCGGAAACCCTACAATGGCAGATTCCGCAACGGCTGGATGCTCGTTGATGGCATCTTCAATAGGTGCTGTTCCTAAATTATGCCCTGAAACAATAATAACATCATCAACACGCCCCGTAATCCTGTAATACCCAACCTCATCGCGCAATGCGCCATCGCCCGTAAAATATTTGTTTTCAAAAGCTGAGAAATAGGTGTCTTTATAGCGTTGGTGGTCGCCCCAAATGGTCCGTGCTATACTTGGCCAAGGGAATTTTATGCACAAACGGCCATCTACCTGGTTGCCCTTTAATTCCTCGCCATTTTCATCCATTAAACAGGGTTGTATCCCTATAAACGGTAAGGTAGCATAGGCAGGTTTTGTTGGGGTTACAAACGGTATGGGCGAAATCATGATACCCCCTGTTTCGGTTTGCCACCAGGTATCTATGATGGGGCTTTTCTTTTTTCCAATATTGTTATTGTACCAATGCCATGCTTCTTCGTTGATGGGCTCGCCCACAGACCCTAATACTTTAAGCGATGACAGATCATATTTATCAACCAACTCGGTACCTTGCTTTGCCAAGGCTCTAATAGCGGTTGGTGCGGTGTAAAATTGGTTGACTTTGTGCTTTTCTATGATTTGCCAAAAACGACCAAAATCCGGGTAATGTGGCACGCCTTCAAACAAAACGGTTGTTGCTCCATTGGCTAAAGGGCCGTACACAATGTAACTGTGCCCAGTGATCCAACCGATATCGGCCGTACACCAATACACATCGGTTTCTTTATACTGAAACGCGTTTTTAAAAGAATAAGCGGTGTAAACCATATAACCAGCCGTGGTATGTACCATGCCTTTTGGTTTGCCTGTTGAACCCGAAGTGTATAAAATAAATAAAGGGTCTTCTGCGTCCATAACCTCTGCTTTACAATTTGGAGATGCGGCATCCAAAAGCGGTTGCAACCATTTATCGCGACCCGCTTTCATGTTAATATCTGAATGGATTCGTTTTGCCACCAAAACAGATTTTACACCTGGGCATTTTTCCAGAGCTTCATCCACGATGCCTTTTAAATCGATGGATTTGGCACCACGATAGGAGCCATCTGAAGTCACTACCAATTTACAATCACTGTCGTTGATTCTTGTTGATAGCGCTGTTGCGGAAAAACCTGCAAACACCACCGAATGTATCGCCCCTATCCTGGCGCAAGCCAAAACTGAGATAGCCAGCTCTGGAATCATGGGCACATAAATACATACCCGATCGCCTTTTTTTATGCCTTCGGCTTTCAAAACATTGGCAAATTGGTTGACGCGTCCGTGTAACTGGTTGTACGTAATATGTTCTGCTGGTTCATCGGGATTGTTAGGTTCGAACAAAATAGCGGTTTTATCGCCACGGGTCACTAAATGCCTGTCGATACAGTTTTCTGTTATATTAAGTTGTGCACCTTCAAACCATTTTATTTCGGGTTTGGTAAAATCCCAACTCAACACCTTATCCCATTTTTTGCGCCACATAAAATGTTCCTCGGCTACTTCTTCCCAAAAATTTTCAGGCTCTCTGATTGATTTTCTATAGACCTGATAATACTCTTCTAAATGTTTTATGTGATAGTTGCTCATTTTGCTGTTGATGTGTTTA
>NZ_JBFVFE010000117.1:0-1699 GCF_052728615.1 Mariniflexile sp.
TATAAGGTTCTTCAACACGATTTACGGTTGAAGGATCTGGCAAGTCGGATGGGTTGTTCACAACAAAAGGCACGTCGGGATTTTTGTTTGTAAAAGCATTGTAAGACACGTTGGGAACGGTTGTAATAACCGTCATGTCGAACTCGCGCTCTAAACGTTCTTGTATAATTTCCATGTGCAGCATGCCCAAAAACCCACAACGGAAACCAAAACCCAATGCCGCAGAACTTTCTGGAATGAACACTAATGAGGCATCGTTTAATTGCAGTTTTTCCATCGAGCTACGGAGTTCTTCGTAATCTTCGGTGTCAACGGGGTAAATACCGGCAAAAACCATGGGTTTTACATCTTCAAAGCCTTCAACGATATTGGTGGTTGGGTTTGCAAAATCGGTTATGGTATCGCCCACTTTTACTTCTTTTGCGGTTTTTATACCAGTGATCAAATAGCCCACATCGCCTGTTTTAACAGATTGTTTGGCAACCTGTGTTAATTTTAAAGTCCCGACTTCATCGGCATAATATTCATTATCGGTTGCAACAAATTTAATTTTTTGTCCTTTTTTGATTTCGCCATTAAACACTCTAAAATAGGTTTCAATACCTCTAAAGGTGTTGTAAACGGAGTCAAAAATCAACGCTTGAAGCGGTGCATTGGGGTCGCCTTTTGGTGCCGGAACACGCTCAATGACCGCTGCTAAAATTTTATCGACCCCAAAACCTGTTTTTCCGCTGGCATGGATAACATCTTCTGGTTTACAGCCTAACAAATCTACAATATCATCGGTAACTTCTTCGGGGTTGGCACTTGGCAAATCGACTTTATTAAGAATGGGAATGATTTCCAGATCGTTTTCTAAAGCCAAGTATAAATTAGAAATGGTCTGTGCCTGTATACTTTGCGCTGCATCAACAATCAACAAAGCACCTTCGCATGCAGCAATAGAACGGGATACTTCATACGAGAAATCTACGTGACCAGGGGTGTCAATTAAATTTAAAATATATAGCTCTCCTTTGTACGTATATTCCATTTGTATGGCGTGGGACTTGATGGTAATACCGCGTTCGCGCTCCAAATCCATGTTATCGAGCAACTGGTTTTGCTTTTCACGTTCGGTTACCGTTCCTGTAAAATCCAACAAACGGTCGGCAAGCGTACTTTTACCGTGATCTATATGTGCAATAATGCAAAAGTTTCTAATATTCTTCATAGTCCTTTATCTTCATAAAAAAGATTTTGCAAATATAGAGGATTTAGATGAGGTTTATGATTAAGACTTTAGGGGTTTTTAAAACTTGTCTGGGCTTACAGGCTTTTTAATAGAACCAAATTTTTACATTAACTTTGTGACTGACAAAAAATTAAGTATATGAAATGGGCATGAACGAAAATTGGTGGCAAGTAGCAATGAAGATATGCAAATTACATATGACTCCCGATAGTTATCGGGATGAAAAACAATAAATATCTGCATATGAAATCGCCATTAACAACAAGTTTGAGCAAGCAAACACCGATGAAGATAAAGCGATTCCATATAGCCATTAAAAAAACAAATATTATCTACATATGAAAATTATTATCTCGATATTAGTTTTTGTTCTAGGAATGTTCAGTACCGTGGCGCAAATAACCGGGGCTTCTGAGAAATTTGCGCTTCCAAGTAGTTTAAGTGAATCTTCCGGTGCTATTTTTT